>DATIZY010000292.1:0-4097 GCA_035516895.1 Thermoanaerobaculia bacterium
GTTTTCGGTCCGCACGAAAGCCGATCGCACGCCCGTGTCCGAGGTCGACGAGGCGGTCGAGAAGGCGATTCGCGAGCGCCTCGATCGCGAGCGGCCCGGGGACGCGATCATCGGCGAGGAGTTCGGGGAACGCGGCGACTCGCCCCGCCGCTGGATCATCGACCCGATCGACGCCACGAAAAACTACATCCGCGGAATTCCGGTGTTCGCGACGCTCATCGCGCTCGACGGCCGGCTCGGCGTCGTCTCCGCGCCGGCCCTGAATCGCCGCTGGTGGGCGATGCGCGGCGAAGGCGCGATGTGCGACGGCACTCCGATTCGCGTCTCGACCGTCAAGAGATTCGAAGACGCGCAGATCGGCTACGACAGCCTGCTCGACTTCGACGCGGCCGGCATCGGCGGCCGATTCGTCTCGCTGCTGAGGCGGTGCGGCCGCTCGCGCGCGTTCGGCGACTTCTGGACGCACATGTTGGTCGCCGAAGGCGCGACGGAGATCGCGATCGAGCCGAAGGTGGCGTGGTGGGACATGGCGGCGGTGCAGCTGATCGTTGAGGAGGCCGGCGGAAAATTCACCACGCTCGACGGCCGCGCCCGCGCCGACGGCGGCAGCGCCGTCTCGACGAACGGGTTGCTGCACGACGAAGTCCTGGCGGCGCTGCGATGAAAAACGAGCACGTCATGGTCGTGCGCACGTCGGAGCTCTCTCCGCTGCTCACCTCCCGGCTGATTCGCGATCGCGCACGGCCGATTCTCGATCTCATCGCCGCGAAACATTTCTTCATCGAGCGCGCCATCGCCGAGGTGTCGCCGGAGTTCCGGCAGATCATTCCGTACGTCGCGATCCGTTGTGGCGACGACTACTTCGTCCTCGAGCGCACGACGAAGCAGACCGAGGCGCGCCTGCATCGCAAGCTGTCCCTCGGCGTCGGCGGGCACGTCAATCCGGGACATTCGCTGCTCGAAGGACTGCGGAAAGAGCTCGACGAAGAGGTGCGCATCGGCGCGGACTACACGATGGATTTCATGGGCATCATCAACGACGACTCCACCGACGTCGGCCGCGTCCACCTGGGCGCCGCGTATGTGCTGGAGGCCGGGAGCCGCGATGTGAGAGTGAAGGAGACGGACAAGATGACGAGCGAGTGGATGACGCGAACGTCGCTTCGTGCGGTGCGAAGCGCGATGGAGTCGTGGTCGCAGATTCTGTATGACGAGCTTATTGCTTAGCGCGCTGACTGCGATTCTCATCGGCACGGGCAATCCGCGGCCGAATCCCGAACGCGCCGGTGCGTCCGTGGCGATCGCCGCCGGCAACCAATGGTTCCTCGTCGACGCCGGACGCGGCGCGACGCTGCGCATCGCCGGCACAAGCCTGAAGTACGAGAAGATGCGCGCCGTTTTCCTGACGCATCTGCATTCGGATCACACCGCCGGGCTGCCCGACGTGTTCGACACGTCGTGGCAGTTCGGGCGCAAGACGGTGCCGCTGGAGCTGTACGGACCGGAGGGGACGAAAGCGCTCGCGGATGCGATGCTGCAGTTCTTCACGTACGACATTCACATCCGCCGCGACCTCGTCGAGCATCATCCGGCCGCGGGCGCGACGATCGACACCCACATCGTGAAGGAAGGCGTCGTGTACGACGACGGCGATGTGCGCGTGACCGCATTCACGGAGCAGCATCCGCCGGTCGAGCCGGCGTTCGGATATCGATTCGATTCCGGCGGGCACTCGATCGTGGTCAGCGGCGACACGCGCCCGAACGCGAACCTGATCAAGTTCGCGAAAGGCGCCGACGTGCTGATCATCGAATCGTATCTGCCGGGATTCTTTCGCACCACCGACACGCCCGAGGTCGCGGCGAGGCTCGAGGCGTATCACACGAATGCGCAACAAGCCGGCGAGATCGCCGCGGCGGCGGGAGTGAAGACGATCGTGCTCACGCATCTGATGCCGCCGGCGGCGGCCGAATCGTATGCGCCCTGGGTTTCGAAATCGTTTCGCGGAAAGATCATTGTCGGAAAAGATCTCGAGGTGATCGAACCATGACCATTCTTCACGACATGTTTCAGCTCCCGATTCCCGTGCTGGAGAAGATTCTCCGGCCGATCTTCGTCTACGGTTTCCTCGTGCTGTTGCTGCGCGTGTTCGGCAAACGCGAGCTCGCGCAGCTCAATCCGTTCGATCTCGTCGTGCTGCTGTCGCTCGCGAACACCGTGCAGAACGCGATCATCGGCGACGACAACTCGGTCGCCGGCGGATTCATCGGAGCGACGAGCCTGATGGTGACGAACTACCTCGTCATCCGATTTCTGTTCAGACACCGCAGGCTCGATCAGATTTTCGAAGGACGGCCGACCACTCTGATCCGCGACGGCTGCATCGTGAAGAACGAGCTCGCGAAGGAGATGATCACGCTCCACGAGCTGCAGACGGTGGTGCGGCGGCAGGGCTTCTCCGGCGTTCACGAGGTTGAGAAGTGCATCCTCGAGCCGGGCGGCGCGTTCGTGATCACGCGGAAGATGCCGTCAGAGGAGGACCAGAAGCACAAGGAGCTGGTCAACGGTCTCGCCGAGATTCGCGATCAGCTTCGGCGTCTGCAGGAGAAGCAGGCGTGATCTCGTCGCGCCCGCGCTCGGTGCCTTCGATCACCGGCCGCTCTTCGACGTGCATGCCGCTCGGATACGAACCGCCTCCCGTCGTTCCGAACACGCCGCCCTGACCCTCGGGCACGCCGTATTCGCCGGGACCGCTGTTCGCCGCTTCGTCGTAGCCGCGCGCAGTCGGATCGTTCTTCTCGTGCGGCGGCGCAGCGCCTTCCGCGGTGTAATCGATGTCGTCGTTGTCCTTGGCCATAATCATCGACTGTGCAAACCTCGATCCCGCCGCTCGATGGGGGTCAGCTGAAGCTGTGACCCCATGACGATGAAACCGCTGCCGATCGATCCGCACACCGACGAAATCATCGAGCACGTGCGCGAGCACCGCACGGCGGTGATCGTCGCGCCGCCGGGATCGGGCAAGACCACCCGCCTCCCGCCCGCCCTCGCCGAAATCGGCAAAACGATTCTGCTGCAGCCGCGCCGGGTTGCCGCGCGCGCTCTCACACACCGCATCGCGCAGGAGCGCGGCTGGAAGGTCGCCGAGGAGATCGGCTGGCAGATCCGGTTCGAGCGGCGCTTCTCGCCGCGCACCCGGCTGCTCGTTGCGACCGAGGGGATTCTGAGCGCGCGGCTGCAGAGCGATCCGCTGCTCAGCGATTTCGACGTCGTCGTGCTCGACGAATTTCACGAGCGCAGCATTCACGCGGATCTCGCGATCGCACTCGCGAAGCAGGCGATGCTCGCGCGCGGGGACCTGGCGATCGTCGTGATGTCCGCCACGATCGATGCTTCCGCCGTCTCTGCATTCCTCGGCAGCGCGCGCGTGTTCGAGATCGATGCGCGCCCGTTTCCCGTCACGATCGAATATGCGCCCAACAAATCGATTCGCGAGGCGATGCCGCCTTCCGGCGATGTCCTCGTGTTTCTGCCGGGCGTACGCGAGATCGACCGCGCCGCATCGGAGCTGCGCGAATTCGATCCGCTGCCGCTGCACGGCACGCTCGACGTCGACGCGCAGGAGCGTGCGCTCGCGCCCTCCTCAAACCGCAAGATCATTCTCGCGACGAACATCGCCGAAACATCGCTAACGGTCGAAGGCGTGACGACGGTGATCGACAGCGGACTGCACAAAGTCCTGCGATTCGATCCCGAGACGGCGATCGATCATCTCGTCGTCGAGCGCATCAGCGCCGACTCGGCGGAGCAGCGCGCCGGGCGGGCGGGGCGGACGGCACCCGGACGCGCGATCCGGCTCTGGGACGCGCGCGACATCCTGCGCGCACACCGCGAGCCGGAAGTGCAACGCGTCGATCTCGCGCCGGCGGTGCTCGACATCATCGCGTGGGGCGGCGATCCGAAATCATTCGAATGGTTCGAGCCGCCGCCGGAGGATCGCATCGATGCCGCAATCGAGCTGACCACGCGCCTCGGCCATGCGAAGACCCTCGCCCGCTGGCCGATGCATCCGCGGCTCGCGCGGATGATCATCGACG
>DATIZY010000293.1:0-3303 GCA_035516895.1 Thermoanaerobaculia bacterium
CTCGAGCACCTGGCCGAGGGTGAAGGCTTCAGGGTCGCCGTCGAAGGAGTAACCGCCGGAGACGCCGCGATGCAACTGCACGATCCCGCCCTGCTGCAGCGTCTTCAGGACCTTTGTGATGGTGGGAACCGGCAGGTGATAAAACTCAGCGATTTCGCGCGCGGCGACAGTCTCGCCGTGTTTGCGCGCGAGGTAGATCGTCGCAAGAAGCCCGTAATCCGTCAGTCGCGAAATCTTCAGCATCGAAAGGGACCGAAACTGTACCAGAGCGGTACGGATTCAGCAACATGCTGCGCTCCCTGGTTATTGCATACCGCAAGAGTCGATCCTGGCCCTCGAATCCTTCCCGAATCGAGGTCGCAGGAAGCGAGCCCTTTGGCATACAACGTGCGACCTCGAGCAGTCGATGAGTCCACGAAAATTTGCGGTCGCTGTGCTCATCTTCGCGGCGGCCTCATGCGGCCGCCGGCAGACGATGCAGCGCGATCAGCAGAATTACGACGTGGTTCAGGAAGGCTCGAGCACTGCGACGACCACGTCCCTCGGCGACACAAGTGGAACGATGACGACGTCGGCAACGACCGCGACGAATGTCGACACGACAACAGCCTTCACGCTGCCAGGCACCGCGACGACGACGGGTACGGCGCCACCGGGCTCGATCGCCGGTACGCTGCCGACGGACACGAGCGGGCGACCGATCTCGAACTACACGCCGCCGCCGTCGACATCGCGCGCGCGCGTTGAGCGCCCGCTTCCGCCGGTCATTCACGAAACGCCGCCGCCGATGAGCAGCAATACGGACACCGCCGCTCCTCCGCCGCCGACTTCGACATCGGCGACCGGCACGGCAGCGCCGCCGCCCACGACGACATCGACGGACACCGACACGACCGGAACTTCGTCGCAGCCGAAGAAGCCGCCTGCGACCGACACGACGGATACCGCGCCTCCTCCGCCGACCACCACGACAACCGAGGGCTGAGCAAGTGTGCGGGCCGGGTTCAGCCGGGCCACATCGACCGGCGAAAGCCGGTCCACACACTTATAATTCGCGCCGCAAATGGCGCGCTTCACATTTCAGGGTTTGATCCTCGCGCTGCAGCACTTCTGGGCTGAGCGCGGCTGCATGATCGAGATGCCGCTCGACATCGAAGTCGGCGCCGGCACGATGCATCCGGCGACGTTTCTGCGCGTGTTAGGCCCGGAGCCGTGGAATGTCGCGTACGTGCAGCCGTCGCGCCGCCCCGCCGATGGCCGGTACGGCGACAACCCCTTCCGGCTCGGCAAGCACTATCAGTTTCAGGTCGTGCTGAAGCCCTCGCCGATCGACGTACAGGAGATGTATCTCGATTCGCTGCGCGCGATCGGTCTCGATCTCACGCGCCACGACATTCGCTTCGAAGAGGACAACTGGGAATCGCCGACGCTGGGCGCATGGGGCGTCGGCTGGCAGGTGTTGCTCGACGGGATGGAGATCACGCAGTTCACGTACTTCCAGCAGGCGGGCGGGATCGATCTCGCTCCGATCTCGGCGGAGATCACGTACGGCCTCGAGCGCCTGACGATGTTCCTCGCCCGCGAGAGCTCAGTTTTCGATATCGAGTGGGCGCCGGGCTTTCGCTATGGCGACGTGCGCAAACAGGAGGAGTTCGAGTTTTCGAAGTACGACTTCGAAGTCGCCGACATCGGCCTGCACTGGAAGCTGCTCGATCAGTACGAGGCGGAGGCGCGCCGCTGCCTCGACGCGAAGCTCGTGCTGCCCGCATACGACTGGACGCTGAAGTGCTCGCACGTCTTCAACACGCTCGATGCGCGCGGCGCGGTGTCGGTCACCGAGCGCGTCGGCGTGATCAAGCGAGTGCGCGATCTCGCGGTCGGATGCGCGGAGCAGTACATCGAATCGCGGCGCGAGCTCGGCTTCCCGCTTCTGCCGGCGCAGGAGCGCACGGCGTAGATGGCCGAATATTTTTTCGAGCTCCTCGTCGAAGAGATCCCCGCGTGGATGCACGACGCCGCGCAGGCCGCGCTGCGGCAGCAGTTCAGCGATCTCTTTCCCGGAGCTGAAGTCTTCGTCACGAGTACACCGCGGCGGATCGTCGGCTTTCTCAAAAACCTGCCGCTGCGCGCGGACGATCGCGACGAAGAAGTGAAAGGCCCGCCGCGGACCGCGGGCGAGAAGGCGCTCGCAGGATTTCTGAAGAAGAACAACGCGACGATGGCCGACGTGCTCGAGGGCGGCGACTACATTCGCATCCGCCGCCGCGTCGCCGGCCGCTCCACCGACGAGATCCTGCACGAGCGCATGCCGAAGATCATCGAAGGCCTCCGCTGGCCGAAGATGATGCGCTGGCACGCAGGCGAGCACTCCTACATCCGCCCGATCCACTCGATCGTGTCGATTTTCGAAGGCACGCATCTGCCGATCGAGGTCTTCGGCGTCGCATCGGGAACGACGACCGTCGGCCATCGCACGCTCGCGCCGGGCCGCATCAGCGTCGATTCCTACAACGACTACGTGACGAAGCTCGAGCTCGCGCGCGTGGTCATCGACGCCATGCGCCGGCGGCACGTGATGGCCGAGCGCGCGCGCATTCTGGCGAACGCAATCCAGGGCACGCCGTCGATCGACGCGACGATCTGGGCGCAGTGGCAATACCTCACCGAATATCCCGGCGTTCTTCGCGCGGAGTTCCGGCCGGAGTATCTCGCGCTGCCCGAAGAAGTGCTCGTCACCGTCATGCGCGTCCATCAGAAACAGCTGCCGATTCGCCGCGCGGACGAGAAGCTGACGAACTCGTTTCTCGCCGTGCTCGACAACGAATCCGATCCCGATGGCAACGCGGCGTACGGCAATTCGTTCGTCACGAACGCGCGCTTCGCCGACGCGAAGTTTTTCTACGACACGGATCGCCGCACGCGGCTCGCCGACCGGCTGCCGCAGCTGACACATCTGCAGTTTCAGGAAAAGCTCGGCAACTATCTCGACAAAACGAAGCGCATCGAAGCGATCGCGCGCTCGATCTGCACGCACATCGGATGCGAGCCGAACGACACGCTGAGCGCAGCCCACCTCTGCAAAACGGACCTCGTGACGGAGATGGTCAAAGAGTTCACCGATCTGCAGGGGCAGGTCGGCGGCATTTACGCCCGCGAAGAAAAATACGCCGGCGACGTCTGGCAGGCGATCTACGATCACTACCTGCCGGTCAACATCGAAGACCGGCTGCCGCGCACGGTCTCCGGCGCGATCGTTTCGCTCGCCGACAAGATCGACACGCTCGCCGGATTCTTTCGCATCGG
>DATIZY010000294.1:0-9126 GCA_035516895.1 Thermoanaerobaculia bacterium
CACCGCGAACGAAAACGACATCGTCTTCATCAGCAGCGGGATCGAACGCGGCGCGGGGCATTTTCAAAACGTCGGTCCGACGCTGCGAGAGGGCGTCGAGGCGAACCTGGATGCGAATGTGAGCCCGCGGATCGAAGCTCACGTTTCATATTCGTGGATCGATGCGACCTTCGGCGAATCGTTCACGGTCGCAAGTCCCAATCACCCCGATGCAGCCGGCGGAGAGATTCCCGTCCGGCGCGGCGATCGCATTCCGCTGATTCCGCGCAACACGGCGAAGGCGGAGCTGATCTGGCGCGCGACGAACGCGATCACGTTCGACGCGGCATTTCGCATGGTGTCCATCTCGTTCTTCCGCGGCGACGAAGGCAATCTCGCCCGGCCGCTTCCGGCGTACAGCGTCGCTGATGCCGGCGTCGCGTGGAGGGGCAAGCACAATCTCGAATTCGACGCGACGCTTCGCAACGTCGCCAATGCCCGGTACGCGACGTTCGGTTCCTTCGGCGACCCGTCGATCCTCGGTCCCGGCTTCGACGATCCGCGCTTCGTCACCCCTGGCGATCCGAGAACGATCGTCGTGGGCGTGCGCTACCGCCGTTAGGCCTGCCGCGCCGCGGCGCGCTTCTGCATCCACATCATCAGCGCGTAGAGCAGCGCGACGACGACCGCGAATCCGATCAGCCATTCCGACTTCGACGCGAGCGCGTTGCGAAGTGCGCTTGGGTCTTTGATCAGCGCCGGCTGATCGCCGAGGACTTTGATGCCGAACCAGGCGAGAGCGCCGTTGTACACGCCGGCGCCGATGATGGTCATGATCGAGAACGTGCGGAAGTTCATGCGGAACAGACCGGCGGGGATCGAGATCACGTGCCGGATCACGGGCAAGAGGCGCGCGACGAAGATGCCGCCGGCGCCGTAGGCATCGAACCAGTTGTCGGCGGCCTCGAGTTTGTGGTGCGACAGAAGCACGTAGCGTCCGTACCGATCGACGATCGGACGGCCTAACTTCAGCGCGATCCAGTAGCTCAGCGCCGAGCCGGCCCACGATCCTGCCGTCGCAACCAGCACCATCACAAAGACGTTCATCCGGCCCTGCGACGCCCAATAGGCGGCGGGGGGAATCACGACTTCGGCAGGAATCGGCAGTGCCGTCGACTCGAACAGCATCATGACGAAGACGCCGATGTATCCCCAGTCGAGGACGAACTGCATCCAGACGGCGAGAAGGTGATGGAGGCTTTGCATTTAGGCGTTAGGCGTTAGGCGTTAGGCGTCAGGCGTCAGGCGTCAGGCGTCAGGCGTCAGGCGTCAGGCGTCAGGTGTCAGGTGTTCTCCTAAGGCCTAGCGCCTAACGCCCAACGCCTCGTTGAGCGCGGCGCGGCGGATTTTCCCGCGTTCATCCACCGGAATCCGCTCGATCAGCTTCACGATGCGCGGCACCTTGTGCAGCGAAAGGCGTTCCCGGCAAAAACGGCGCACCTGTTCGCGCGTGACGTCGGGGCGGGCGACCACGGCCGCGGCGACGACTTCGCCGCGCGCGCCCGCGGGTTCACCGTAGACCTTCACCTGACGCACTCCGTCGATCTCCAGGATTACCTGCTCGATCTCGCGTGGATTGATTTTCTTTCCGGCCGCGTTGATCAACTCGCTCGCACGGCCGATGAGCGCGACTTCGCCGCCGCGCATCTCGGCGAGATCGTCGGTTACGAATTCTCCGGGAACGAACGGAGCGAAGGTCTCCTGCCAGTCGCCCAGCGCGACCGAGCGGCTGCGCACGATGAGCCGGCAGTCGCGCATCGTGATCGTCACGCCGTCCATCGCGCTGCCGACGCTGCCGCGCTCCGTCGCTGCGCCTGCGCGGTCGTACGTGATGCCGCCGCATTCGCTGCAGCCGTAAAACGAATGGATCGGCGCGCCGAAGCGCTCGCGGAACTTGCGCGAGGTCGCCGCCGGCAGCGGCGCGCCCGCCGAGATGAACGTGCGCACCGTTTCGAACCGTCCCGCTTCCGTCGAGGCCAGGTGGTCGAACATCATCGGGATACCGGGCAGAATCGTACAAGAATATTGATTACATAAATCGATAATTGTTTGCGGCAGGTAATCGTTCGAGATCACCACCGGCGTCCCCTGAACGACGAGCGGCATGACCAGATTCGAGAAGCCGTACGAGTGCGACAGCGGAATCGCGCCGAAGTTCACGTCCTCAGAGCGGATGCCCATCGACGCGCAGATGTTCTCGCAGTCCGCGATGAGATTCGCTTCGCTCGTCACGATGCCTTTCGGTCGGCTGCTCGAGCCCGACGTCAGCTTGATGACGCGCGTCTCGTCGGGAATCATGGACGGCGCGCGCCGTCCGATCCCGAACTGCGAGGTGATCGCCGCCACCTCGGCGTCGGACGCATCGCGATCGATGAGCACGGCGATCGCGCGCTGCTTGGCGATCGCCAGAATCAGCGCGACGAATTCCGCGGAGTTCGGCAGCTGCACGCCGACCACCTGCCGCGGCCGGACATCCTTCGCCAGCTCCTCGGCACGCGCGGCGAGATCGCCCCGCGTGATCACCTGCCCGTTTGTCGCTTCGATGATCGCGGGCGAGCCGGGCGCTGCCGTCGCGAGCGAAACGAACCTCTCGAACATCAGACCGCCGCGAGAATAGCAGTAAAATAAGGTTGAACAAACCCGGGTTCCTCCATCGCACATGACCGATCTGAAACGCAGGCTCAAAGAGCTCCTCATCGAACGTCTCAAGTTCGAGGACATGACTCCCGAAGATATCGACGATGACGCGCCGCTGTTCGCCGGCGGTCTCGGCCTCGACTCCATCGATGCGCTCGAGATCGTCGTGATGCTGGAAAGCGAATTCGGTATCCGCGTGAAGAGCGAAGGCTCGGCGCGCGACAACTTCCGCTCCATCTCCGCGCTCGCCGGATTTGTCGAGCAGCGCATCGCCGAGCAGCAGCCGCAGGCGTGATGGAGCCCGGCTTCGGTCGGGACCGGCTAAAGCCGGTGCTCCAGGACTCGATGACGCTCCATGACACGATGACTTGCTCGATGACACGATGAACTGGTTATCGCAACTTCCCCACCGGATCCCGTTTCGCGCGGCGTCGACCGGCCGCATCATCGATGAGCGCACGATCGAAGGCACGTTTGTCTGCACCGCGAACGATCCGACGACGCCGGAGATCATGCTGACCGAGGCGATGGCGCAGCTCGCGGGCGCGCTGGTGTTCCGCGAAGGGCACGGGCTGCTCACCGGCATCGACGATTGCGTCATCGAACGCGCGGTCGAGCCCGGCGATGTCGTCGCGCTCTCGGTGACGCTCGAGGCGGAGTTCGGCGGCACGTGTCGCTTCCGCGGAACCGGCTCGATCGGCGGACTACAATGCGCCCGAGGCCGTTTCTATCTTGCGAAAGCCTGATCCGAACGTTCGCATCGCGGTCACCGGGGCCGGGATCCTCTGCTCGATCGGGCGCAACAAAGCGGAGGTCTGGAGAGCGATCGAGGAGTCGCGCGCCGGCATCGGCAGGCTGACGCGATTTCCGGGCGAGACGTTTCCGACCGACATCGCGGCGGAGGTCGATGCCGGCATCGATGCGATGCTGCCGATCTCGCGGCGCGAGTCGAAGCGGATGTCGCGCAGCGACAAGCTGGCGATCATCGCCGCGGCGGAGGCGATCGACGAGGCGCGTGTGCCTCTCGATCGTGCAGTCGTCTCGACCGGCACATCGACCGGCGGCCTCTTCGAAGGCGAAGAGTTTTTCTTCCGCCGCCTCACGCGCGGCAACGGGCCGCCGTCGCGCGTTTTGCAGCAGCCGACCTCCGGGCCGAGCGACGCCGTGGCACGCGCGTTCAACGTCGGCGGTGGAGTGATCTCGAACGCCACCGCGTGTGCGTCGGCCGGCGCGGCGATCGGGATCGCCGCCGATTACCTCCGCTCGCATCATGCCGACGCGGCGATCGCCGGCGGAAGCGACGCGCTCTGCCGCCTCACGTACAGCGGCTTCAACGTGCTGCAGGCCGTCGACGCGCGGCCGTGTGCGCCGTTCTCGTCGCAGCGCAAAGGCATCACGTTAGGCGAGGGGGCGGCGTACATCGTGCTCGAGCGATGGGACGACGCGATTGCCCGCGGCGCGAAACCGATCGCGGAGCTGTGCGGCTACGGCGCGACGTGCGACGCGCATCACCCGACCGCTCCGCACGAGGAAGGGCGCGGCGCCGAGGCGGCGATGCGCGGCGCGCTCGCCGATGCCGGGTGGAACGGCGACCGCGTCGATTACGTGAATGCGCATGGCACGGGCACGCTGCTCAACGATTCGGCGGAAACGAAAGCGATCATCGCGGCGATCGGCGCGGACGTGCCCGTCTCTTCCACCAAATCGTATTTCGGCCACACCCTCGGCGCCTCCGGCGCGGTGGAGGCGGTGATCACGATCCTCGCGCTCGCGCATCAGATCGCGCCGCCGACGCTGCGCCTCGACGATCCGGCACCCGACTGCACGCTCGACTACATCCCGCACACGCCGCGGCCGATGAAGATCGACGCCGCGCTGTCGAACACGTTCGGCTTCGGCGGCAGCAACGTCTCGTTGTTATTCAAGCGCGCATGACGGCTCGCTCCTCAAGCGGCCTCCGACCAGCGTCTCCGCGCGAGCGGCGGGAAGGGCATCGGACGCGACGCCGCTCACCCGGCGAAGCCAGGAAAGCATGCCGCGAAGCGGCGGGTGACGGGTCGCGGCGATGACGCGCGTGGCGATCACCGGAATCGGCACCATCGCTCCCGGCGCGATCGGCATCGGCGCGTTTCGCGAGATGCTCGACAGCGGCAGGAGCGCGTTTCGCGTTCTGGACTTCGTGCCGAAGCAATTGATCGCGCCGATGAAACTGCGGCGCATGAACACCCTTTCGCGATTCGCGGTTGCCGCGGCGAAGCTGGCGATCGACGATCGCGGCGCCGCGCTGCCCGACGGCACGGGCATCGCGATGGGAACGGCGTTCGGTCCGGTGCAGACCTCCGTCGATTACATGCAGGAGTACGTCGAGAAGGGTGCCGCGCTCGCGCCGCCGCAGCTGTTCGCGGAATCGGTGGCGAACGCGCCGGGCAGCCACGTCGGAATCGAATTCGGTCTGCGCGGATTCAACGTCACGCTCACGCAGCGCGAATCCTCGGCGCTCGCGGCACTGATGTACGCGGCGACGCAGGTGGCGAAAGGCAGCGTGCCCGCGGCGATCGCGGGCGGTGTCGAGGAAGTCAGCGAAATCACGTTCAGCGTTCTCGACCGGATCGGCGCGTTAGGCCGATGCTGCCGGCCGTTCGATCGCACGCGCGACGGAATGGTCTTCGGCGAAGGCGGCGCGGCGCTGATTCTCGAGCCGAATGCCGGCGATGCGTACGCGTTCGTCGCCGGGTTCGGGATCGCACGCGATCGGACGGCGACGATTTCCGACTGGGGCGACGGCGTGGACGACGTCGTACGCGCGATGCGAGCGGCGATCGATGATGCCGGGCTCGCCATCGATGACATCGGCGCGATCTACGCCTCGGCCAATTCGTCGGTGCGCGGCGACCGGCTCGAATCCCGCGCCATTCAGACGCTCTTTCGCGACGTGCCGCCGGTCGTCGCGACGAAAGGCTATTTCGGCGAGTATGCCGCGGGCGGCGCACTGCAGATCATCGCGGCCGCGCTGGCGATCGCCGATCAGAAGCTGCACGCGTCGATCGGCTTCAGCGAAGGCGAAGAGGAAATGCGCTTCGCGCCCGTCCGCGAATCGCGGCCGTGCAAGCTGCGGCACGTACTCGTGAATTCGCTGTCGGCCGGCGGGGGCGTTGTCTCGGCCGTGCTCTCCGCATGAGCGAACGCGTCGTCGTGGTGATTCCCGCCTACAACGCCGCGCAGACGCTCGGGGCCGTCGTGGCCGAGTCCAGGAAATTCATCGACACCATCGTCATCGTCAACGATGGTTCCGAGGACGAGACCGCGGCGATGGCGATGACGTCGGGCGCCGAGCTGGTCTCGCATTCGCACAATCGCGGCAAGGGCGCGGCGCTGAAGAGCGGATTCGCATGGGCGCTCGAACATGGTTTCGACGCGGTGATCACGCTCGATGCCGATGGCCAGCATCTGCCGCGCGAGATCCCGAAATTTCTCGAAGCGCGCGAGCGGACGCATGCCGATCTGATCATCGGCGGGCGCTCGCATCTTTTCGATCAGATGCTGCCGCGCCGCCGCCTCGCGAATCGCTTTTCGGCGTGGTCGATCGCCAAAGCGTCGAAGACCAGCATCACCGATTCGCAGAGCGGCTTCCGTCTCTACTCCGCGAATCTGCTGCGCAGCGTGCGCCTTCGCACCGACGGCTTCGATCTCGAGAGCGAAGTGATCGTGCGCGCCGGCTGCGGCGGCTTCACCGTTTTGACGATCCCCATCGAGCTCGGCTTCGTCGACGGCGTTTCGACGAGTCACTACAAGCCGGTCAAAGACACGTTACGCATTGCGTGGACGGTTACGCGGGCCCGGTTGTTCTGGCGTTGATCGACAGGGCCGTGACGAACTTCGAGATTCGGCGCGACGCTGTCGCGCCCTACACAAGCGCGCGAGTGCCGGTGTTTATGCGGCAGCGTGGATCGAGTGACCTCGCAGGGCACGGCTGCGCCGTGACGAACGTCGAGATTCGGCGCGACGCAGTCGCGCCCTACACACGCCTTGGGTGCCCGTGTTTATGCGGCGGCGTGCGATCGAGTGACCTCGTAGGGCACGGCTGCGCCGTGCCGAACCTCGAGATTCGGCGCGACGCGCCCTGCAATTGGAAATTCTTCAGCGCGAACGCGCGGGTGCCGGCGTCCCCTCCAGATCCGCTTTCGACAGCGGCTTGCGCGGCAGCATCTCGGGACTGTTTGCGGCGTTCCACACGAACGTTGCTTCGACAACGACCGCCTGCTCGAGGTCCTGCGGTTGCAGCCGCTCGTAGACGTCGTACGTCGTGTGATGCGTTCGCGGGCCGTACTCGACTTCGTCCTGGATGAACTGAAAACCCGGCAGCCCGACCGCATCGAACGAGAGATGGTCGGTGCCGCCGGTGTCGCGCATCGTCACGGTCGTTGCGCCGAGGTCGCGAAGAGGCTTGAGCCACTCTTCGAAGATCGGGACGACCGCCGCGTTGCCTTGTGCGTAGATGCCGCGCAGCTTTCCGGTTCCGTTGTCGACGTTGAAGTACGCCGCGAGTTTGGCGTGCTCCGGTTTGATCGTCAGCGGTCCGGTGTTCGGGCGCAGGAACGACGGGAGGTCGCGCTCGCTGGCCGGCGGCTCGGGGCGCGATGCGAAATGCTGCGCCACATAGGCGCGCGAGCCGAGGAGGCCTTCTTCTTCGCCGCTCCAGAGGGCAACGCGGATCGTGCGCTTCGGCTGCACGCCGAGCGCTTTGAGCACGCGCACGACCTCCATCGCCACGATGCTGCCGGCGCCGTTGTCGGTGGCGCCGGTGCCTCCGTGCCACGAGTCCAGATGGGCGCCTAACATCACCACTTCGCCGTTCTTGTCGCTGCCGGGGATCTCGGCGATCGTGTTCCACGTCGCGGCGTTCGGATCGTCGTGCGTTTTGACGTCGAGCTCGAGCTCGGGATTGTGGCCCTGGTCGGCGAGACGCTGGATGCGGCCGTACTGCTCGTCGGACAGCACGATGGCCGGCACGGGATATTGATCGCCTTCGCGCTGCGAGCCGGCACCCTGCACGTGAAAGTTGCCGAAGTCGCCGCCGCCCGGCGTGATCACCGCGAGCGGCTTCTCCTCCGCGAGGAAGGGAATGAGCGCGCGCTGAAACTCGCGGCGCTTCAGAAAGTCCTCGCGCGTGAACCGCGGCGGACGTGCGCCGGGGATCTCGTACTGCTCGAGCTCGGCGAGCGATTTCTCGTCGTAGCGCTCGTACTGCAGCTTATCGTGCGGCTTCATCTCGGCCTCGTCGCCGAGGAGGACGAATTTGCCGGTGAGCTTGCCCTTGTTTTTCTCGAGGTCTTCCTTCGACTCGAGCTTCACGTGCACCACGCCGCCGCGGACGGGACCGTTTGTCGACGCGCTCCATGCGCGCGGAAGCGCCCACAGCTGCGCGGTGTCGGGCGAGACGAGGCGGAGCGAGCAGGAGTCGTAGCTCCAGCCGTCGCCGAACGGGCCCCACGGCTCGAGATGCGCGTTCGCGAGGCCGAATTCGGTGAGCTTGTCGCGCGTCCATTCGTTCGCGCGTTTCATGTTCGGCGAACCGGTCAGCCGCGCTCCGATGAAGTCCGTCAGTCCGGTCGCGATCTCCATGACCTTCGAGTTGTGAAACTCCTCCTGCCGGATGCGGGTCTCCATCTGCAGATCGGGCGTGTCGGCGGCGAACGTCGTTGCGGTGAAAAGCAGAAGAGTGGCGATGGCAGTCTTCATAGCGGGCCGAATGATACGATTACGGTGGCGTGCTCCAGTCATCATTTTTCCGGAAGTTCGCGCTCTTCGCGGAGCTCGACGACCGCGAGCTGGGTTCGATTGCGGCGGTGGCGAAGGTGCGTCGCTACGCGAAAGACGACGTCATTTTTCACGCGGACGAAAGCGGCGATGTTTTCTGCCTCATCAAGGAAGGTCAGGTCAAGATCACGATGATCTCGCCCGAGGGGAAAGAGATCATTCTGTCCATGCTGGGTCCGGGCGAGTTCTTCGGCGAGATGGCGCTGCTCGACGACTCGCCTCGATCGGCGACGGTGGTGGCGACGGAGCCGCTCGAAGTCGTGACAATTTATCGTAATGATTTTCTGCAGATCCTGCAGGAGAACTTCTCGATCACCAAGAAGGTGCTCGCGGAGCTCTCGAAGCGGCTGCGCAACGCGTCGAACCGCATCGAATCGCTGGCGACGATGGACGTGTACGGCCGGCTCGCGCGATTCTTCCTCGATCTGGCGAAGGACAGCGGCAAGCCGCTCGACAACGGATACGTCGCCGTGACGCGGCCGACCCATCAGGCGATCGCCAACACGATCGGTACGTCGCGCGAGACCGTGTCCCGCCTCATTCACGATCTGATGCGCCAGAACCTGCTGCTCTCGGAAGGAAAGACCATCTACCTCCGGAAGAGCGCGCTCGATCAGTTCCGCGCCGAGCTGT
>DATIZY010000295.1:0-16732 GCA_035516895.1 Thermoanaerobaculia bacterium
CAAACTGATCCTCCGTCAGATCCGGCCGACCGAAGGACAGATCGTCGTCAACGGACGAAATCTGAACGCGATGAGGCGCCGGCATCTCCCGTATTTTCGGCGCGAGATCGGAATGGTCTTCCAGGAATTCAAGCTGATCGAGCGGATGACGGTGTTCGAGAATCTCTCCTTCATCCTGACCGTGATCGGCCTCAGCGCGGCCGAACACAAGAAAAAAGCGTACAGCGCGCTGCGGGCGGTCGGGCTGCAGCACAAGATGAACTACTACCCGCTGCAGCTCTCGGGCGGCGAGCAGCAGCGCGTGGCGATCGCACGCGCGCTGATCAACGATCCGCTGATGCTGATCGCGGACGAGCCGACGGGCAATCTCGATCCCGACATGGCGCACGAAGTCCTGGAGATCTTCAACGCAGCGAACCTGCGCGGATCGACGGTGCTGCTGGCGACGCACGACCGCGATCTGATCGAGCGATCGAACCGGCGCGTCGTCGCGCTCGATCACGGGCGCATCGTGGAAGAGAAAGTCGCGGTTTCAGAGGGACCGGTGACTCGCAGTGATTCGGTCTTCGTGAACTGGAGCTGACACTCACCCCAGAGGCACGGAGAGGACTGTGGTGCTCTCCGGGCCTCCGTGGTGAGCTACTTCCTTCAGGAAGCCGTCAGACGAATCTGGGTATCGAAGCGCACGAGCTTCGTCGCCATCGCCATGATCGCCATCTCGATGCTGATCGTGGGCATCTTTCTGCTCGTGTCGGAAAATCTCGCGCGCGCGGCGGAGCAGGCGCAGGGGAAATCGCGCGTCGACGTCTACCTCGCCACCGACGCGACGCAACAGCAGATCGCCGGCGTCGATCGATATCTCAGCGCACATCCCGATCTCGCGCGATTTCATTTCGTCAGCCGCGACGAGGCGCTGCGGCGCTTCGTGTCGTACTTTTCGAATCTGAATTCGGTCGTCACGCAGCTCGACGGCAATCCGTTCCCGCCGTCGTTCGAATGCGACGTCTCGCCGCAGCGCATGCAGACCGCCGCCTTCGCAAACGAGGTGAAGGATCTCCGTGCGATCGGCGGCGTCGATGACGTGCAGTTCGACTGGGAGTGGGTGCGCCGGCTCAAACGCGCGGTGAACCTCATCACGCTGGCCGGCATCATCGCCGGTGCCGTGCTCGCACTCGCCGCGGCATTCACGATCGCAAATGTTATACGGTTAACGATGATGTTATATCGTGAAGAAATTGACATCATGCGCCTCGTCGGAGCCACCGAGCGCATCATCCGCGGTCCATTCGTCGTCGAAGGGCTGCTGCAGGGAACGCTCGGCGCGATCGTCGCCGTCGCGCTGCTCTTCGGCGGATTCGAGGCCGCGCGCCGCTTCATCGCGCCGGCGAACTCGCTCGCGTGGAGCTTTCTGTTCAATGGCTTTCTGCCGTGGCAGAAGATCGCCGCCCTCCTCGCCGGCGGCATGCTCGCCGGATCCCTCGGTAGCTGGCTTTCCGTACGCGAGTCGGGCGAGGAGCCGGCGTGAAGCTCGTCGAATGCGTTCCCAACATTTCTGAAGGCCGCCGTTCCGAGATCTACAACGCGGTCGCGGCGGCGGCCGCATCGGTTCCCGGCGTCACGCTGCTCAACGTCGATCCCGGCGCCGATACGAATCGCACGGTCATCACGTTCGTCGGCGATCCCGAGGCGGTGCTCGAAGGCGCATATCAGCTGATTCGAAAAGCCCACGAGCTCATCGACATGTCGAAGCATCGCGGCGCGCATCCGCGCATGGGTGCGACGGACGTCGTGCCACTCATACCGATCGCCGGTGCCACGATGGACGATTGCGTCGCGCTCGCCCGCCGGCTCGGCGAGCGCGTCGGAAACGAGCTGGCGATCCCGGTCTACCTCTACGAATTCGCAGCGAGCGCTCCGCACCGCCGCAATCTCGCCGACATCCGCGAGGGTGAGTACGAAGGGCTCGCGAAAAAACTCGTGCATCGCGACTGGCTGCCCGACTTCGGACCGGCGATATTCCATCCGCGCTGCGGTGCGACCGTGATCGGCGCGCGAAAGTTTCTCGTCGCGTACAACGTCAACCTCAACACGCTCGACAAGCGGCTGGCGACGCGCGTGGCGTTCGACGTCCGCGAGCGCGGCCGCGCGAAGCGCGACGAGAACGGTGAGCCGATTCTCGACAAGAACGGCGAGCAGGTCTGGGATCCCGGCATTCTCAAATCGGTGAAGGCGGTCGGCTGGGTGATTCCGGAGTACGGCTGCGCGCAGGTGTCGATGAATCTGACCGATCTCGACACGACGCCGCTGCACGTCGCGTTCGACACCTGCGACGAGCGCGCGCGCGACCGCGGCCTGCGCGTCACCGGCTCGGAAATCGTCGGCCTCGTGCCCCTCTCCGTGCTGCTCGAGGCCGGCCGTCACTACCTGAGAACCATGGGACGGCCATCGGGCGTGCCCGACTCCGCGCTCGTGCAGACCGCGATCCGAACGCTCGGACTCTCGGAGATCAAACAGTTCGATCCGAACGAGCGCGTCATCGAGTATCGCCTGCAGAGCGCGTCGCCGCTCGCCTCGATGAGCGTGCGCGCGTTCATCGACGAGCTCTCGAGCGACTCCCCCGCTCCGGGCGGCGGCTCGGTCTCCGCGCTCGCGGCATCGATGGGCGCCGCGCTCGCGTCGATGGTCGCGGCGCTCTCGCATACGAAGAAAGGATTCGAATCGAAGCGCGATGCGCTCGACGCGATCGCGATTCGCGGTCAGAAATTGAAAGACGAGTTTCTCGCCGCCGTCGATGCCGACACCGCCGCCTTCGATCGACTGCTCGACGCGATGCGGATGGCGAAAGATGATCCGGCGCGCGAGGCTGCGATCGCCGAGGCGACCGTCGCGGCGACCGAAGTTCCGTTAGGCGTGCTGGAGAAATGCGGCGAGGTGATCGAGCTCTGCCGCGAAGTCGCGAAAATCGGCTTGCAGGCCTCGCTCTCCGATGCCGGCGTCGGCGCGCAAATGGCCCGCGCGGCCGCAGCCGGCGCGTATCAGAACGTCTGCATCAACCTCGGCCAACTGGCGAGCGATCGCCGCGCATCGCTACTGACGCGCGCGGACGCGGCGTGGAAAAAATCGCAGCAGCTGCATGCGGAAGCGGAGGAGGAGATTCTCGCGAGACTGAGGTCAACCCTGAGCGAAGCGAAGGGTCAGCCGAGGCGCAGCGAGTAGATGGATTGGTACGTCTACATCCTCAGCAATGATGCGCACACGTTATACGTCGGCTACACGAACGACATCATTCGTCGTTTCGCAGAGCACAAGCTCCGCCGCGATCCGAACAGTTTCACAGCCCGGTATTCGTTCGACCGTCTCGTTTACCTCGAAGTGCTTCCATCCGAATCGTCAGCCAAAGACCGCGAGAAACAGCTCAAAGGTTGGCTTCGCAAAAAGAAGATCGCGCTAATCGAGAGAGAAAATCCTCGATGGCACGACCTGAGCCCTCGGCTTCAGGATCTTTCATGGCTCAAATGAGGGTGATTCGCTCGAGTTCGCTACGATTTCAACGCTCAATGAAGCGACGAGCATCCGAGGCGCAGCGAGTGAGTTGACGGATATTGCTGCGTCCTCGGGAATCACGCATACGGCGTTATGCATGCTTCACGAGCCACAATCGCACTTCCCTTCGCGGCGCCTCGGCTGACCCTTCGGCTCGCTGTCGCGAGCCTCAGGGTTCACTTCTCGAATTCCCACGCCACTTTCTTCAGCGCGCGGTCGGCGCGATCGATCAGCTGCTGGATGTCTTTCTTCGCGTGCGCGGCGGAGAAAAACGCTGCCTCCATCTGGCTCGGCGGCAGATAGACGCCTTCAGCGAGCATGACGTGAAAGAAGCGCGCGAACTTTTCGCGATTCGACTTGTTCGCCGACTCCCAGTCGGTCACCGGCCCCTCGGTGAAGAAAATCGTCCACATCGAGCCGACGCGATTGAACGTGATCGGCACGCCGTGCTTTTCCGCGGATCGCCGGACGCCGTGTTCGAATTCGGAGCTGCGCTCTTCGAGATCGCGATAGATCGACGAGTTCTTCAACACGCCTAACGTCGACTTCCCTGCCGCGACCGCGACCGGATTTCCCGACAGCGTGCCCGCCTGATACATCGGGCCGAGCGGCGAGACGTGCTCCATGATTTTTCGCGACGCGCCGTAGGCGCCGATCGGCATGCCGCCGCCGATGATTTTTCCGAGCGTCGTGATGTCCGGCCGAACGCCGAAGAGCTCCTGCGCGCCGCCGTACGACACGCGAAACCCGGTCATGACTTCGTCGAAGATCAGCAGCGCGCCGCGCTCATCGCAAAGCGCGCGCAGCCCCTGCAGAAAGCCGTCGGCCGGCGGAACGCAGCCCATGTTGCCGGCCACGGGCTCGACGATGATCGCCGCGATCTCGTCGTTGTGCTCCTCGAACGCGTTCGTCACCGCATCGAGATGGTTGTACGGAACGCTGACGGTCAGCTGCGTGATTTCCGCCGGCACGCCCGCGGAATCCGGAACGTTGAACGTCGCGGCGCCCGATCCCGCTTTGACCAGCAGCGAGTCGACGTGGCCGTGATAGCCGCCGTCGAACTTCAGAATTTTCTTTCGACCGGTCACCGCTCGCGCCAGCCTCAGCGCACTCATCGTCGCCTCGGTTCCGGAGTTGACGAGGCGGATCATTTCGATCGAGGGCACCGCGGCGATGACCATCTCCGCGAGCTCGACCTCGCCGACGGTCGGCGCGCCGAACGAGAAGCCGCGCGTCGCCGCGCGCTTGACGGCCTCGACGACGTACCGATGGCCGTGGCCGAGGATCATGGGACCCCACGAGCCGACGCAGTCGATGTACTGCAGGTTGTCGGCGTCGAAGACGCGCGAGCCCTGCCCCTGCTCGATGAACGGCGGAGTGCCGCCGACGCCGCGAAATGCGCGGACCGGCGAGTTGACTCCGCCGGGGATGATCTCCTGCGCGCGCTGGAAGAGCGCTTCGGATTGCTTGCCCATGGCTGAATTATGCTGTGTTTCGCGTGGCCACCGCGAAAGTGACGCGTCGGTACCCGATCGCGATTCCGAAAGACGCGAAGGACGATCGCTTCTAGGCAGGCGAAGGGCGTGACGTTCGCAACGCGCGCCGGATCACCAGCTTCAATCCCGACCAGACGTCATCCACGGCGCAAACTTTCACGTCGACGAAGCCGAGCGGCAGTGCGATGTCGCGGATGACGTCTTCGGTGATGTCGGTCGGCACCTTCGAGGACTTCTTCGGCCAGGAGACCCACACGACGGCATCGGGACGGATGCGATCGCGCAGTCTGCGCAGTTTCGCATCGAGCTCGCCCGCGCTTTTGCTGAAGATGTGCACGAGATCGACGCGATCGGAAATCGAGCGCGCGATGTTCGCGCCCTTGGAGGGGTAATCGTCCGGCGCGCCGTCGAGAAGAATCGTCGCGCCGGGCTCGATGCCGAGCTTCTTTGCGAGCGGGGTTCCGGAGTAGCCGGCCATCAGGTGAGCTGCGCCATACGATACTCCGGCAGGACAATGTCGTCGCGCAGATCGCGGCCGATGAAATACTCCGCGACGAACGGAATCCGCATCAGCCGCGTCATGGCATTTCGGAACGCGATGCCGAGCGACGTCCTCGGCGCAAACGACGACGCGAATCTGGCCGCCGATTCCTGCTTGCGTTTCAGGAAGGGCATCAGCCGCTGCTCGTAACGCGCGAACGCCGCGGCGACATCGTTTCCGCATTCCCGCAATTCGCCCGCGAGCACATACGCTTCCAGGATCGCGAGACCGGTGCCTTCGCCCGCCATCAGCGATACGCAGGCCGCGGCATCGCCGACGAGCGCCGTGCGACCGCGCGTCCAATGCGGCATGCGGATCTGGCTGACGGAATCGAAATACATCGCGCTGGCGCGCTCCATCGCGTCGGAAATCGCCGGCCATTCCCATCCGGCGCCGGCGAACGCGTTGCGCACGATTGTTTTCGGATCGTCGCCGCGGATGGAGTCATCGCGAAAGACGAAGAGGAACAGCGTCTTGTCGTCGCGCATCGAGAAGCGCGAGATCTGCCGCCCCGGCAGGCCGTGGCTGACGTACACGAGCTCCTCGCGCGGCCGGTAGCCGTCCGCTTCGAAGGCGGCGACGTGATAGCCGAGGGGAACTTCGAATTGCGATTCGGCGCCGAAGACGATCGAACGCACGCGAGAGTGCAGTCCGTCCGCGCCGATGACGAGATCGAAGTCGCGCGGCGCCGCATGATCGAAGCTCACGCGCACGCGATCGCCGGTATCTTCCACGTCCGCGATGGAGTCGCCGAAGAGCGTCTCGACATTGCCGCCGAGCGCGCGGTACATCGTCGCAGAGATGTCGGATCGCTTCCCGCTGGTGAAACGATCGTTCGTCATCCTGACGAAGACGTCGACATCGAATCCGCCGTTCTTTCGGCCGTTCCGATCGACGAACCGCACTTCGCGAACCCGGTATCCAAGCGAGCGGATCTCGCCGATGAGGCCCATCTTCTCGGCGATGTCGTATCCGATTCCCCAGAAGTCGACGATGTAGCCGCCGCTTCGGAGCCGCGGCGCCTCTTCGACCAGAACGACTTCGTAACCCGATTTCGTGAGCCAGTACGCGAGCGCCGGCCCCGCGACGCCAATGCCGTTGATGACGACCTTCATCCCGCGCAGCTTAGTTCACGATTCGCTTTTGGGCACCGCAGGACGGCCCGGTGCTGCTCACGATTCAATCTCCTTTTAGCCGTCATGGAGCACCGGCTTCAGCCGGTCCCGAGTCTCGTCCAGAGTCTCAACGATCCCGGCAGGCGCAGCGACGAGCGACAGGAACGCACAAAAAAACCGGAGCGACCCTGCGTCGATCGCATCTGCGCGAGCAGCTCGGCCATGGCGGAGTCGAGCGCTAGTACGCGTTCTCGTGCCGCAGTCCGTGCACGACGGTCATGAAGAGGATCTTCACATCGAGCATCAGCGACCAGTTCTCGATGTAGTAGAGGTCGTGCTCGATGCGCATGCGGACCGAGGTGTTGCCGCGCCAGCCGTGCACCTGGGCCCAGCCGGTGATGCCGGCGCGCACTTTGTGGCGCAGCATGTAGTGCGGAAATTCTGCACGAAATTGTTGTACGAATTGCGGCCGCTCCGGACGCGGGCCGACGATCGACATGTCGCCGACGAGCACGTTGCTCAGCTGCGGCAGCTCGTCGAGCGACCACGCTCGAATCAGCTTGCCAACGCGCGTTCGGCGCGGATCGTCGCGCTCGGCCCATTTCGCGCCGCTCTCGTTCTCCGCGCCAACTCTCATCGAGCGAAACTTCACGATCTCGAACGGCTTGCCGTCGAGGCCCATGCGGATCTGCCGATAGAAAATCGGACCGCGGTCTTCGATCCAGATCGCCAGCGCGACGAGCAGCATCAGCGGCGAGAAGAGGACGAGCGCCGCGATCGCCACCGCGAGATCGAATCCACGCTTGACGAAGCGGCTCCAGCCTTCGAGCGGCGTCTCGGAGAGATTGATCGTCGGCAGCCCTTCGAGGTCTTCGACGCGCGAGCGCAGCACCATGAACTGCAAGAGGTCCGGTACGACGTGAATCGAGACGACGCTTCGCGTCAGCCGCTCGAGCAGCGACTGCGCCGCGCCGTGCGGCAGTGCGACGAAGACGTGATCGATCGAATGCTCCTCGATCACACGTTCGGCGTCTTCGACCCGGCCGAGGCAAGCGAGGCCTTCGAGCGGTTCATCGTTCGCGAGGTAGCCGACGATCTCGAATCCGAGCTCGCGGCGAGGGCGCATCCGCTCGAGCACGGCGCGCGCGAGCTCTCCGCTTCCGGCGATCAGCACGCGATCGAGGTCCTTTCCCGCGCGATGGCGGAGATTGACGACGGTGCGCACCAGCATGCGTCCGGCGATGACGAACAGAATCGCGCAGATCATGAAGATGCCGAGGGTCGCGCGCGAGTAGACGACGTCGGGCTGGTGGTACGGGCGGATCCACAGCAGAACGCCGGAGAGAATCACCGTCGCGACGACACCGCCGATCGCCACCGACATCCACTCCTCCGCTTTCGATCGCGTCGGACGGACGTGGTAGAGGCCCTGGATCGCGAACGCGAGCGGAAAAACAATCGTGATCAGCGGCAGGATGCTGAGGTACACCTCGATGTGCTGCATCCCTTTGACGACCGGCACGATCTCGACGCGGAAGCGGAGGAACCACGCGGCGAGCATCGCCAGATTCGACGCGAGCGCATCGTTGATCAGGTAGATGGACGTCAGCGCGCGATGCTTTTTCTCGATCAAGCTGTGACCTGCTGCAGCGCGTTCATGAACTGCCGCTCGAAGCGCGTGCGCGAGAACGTTGCGGCGTGCTCGCGGACCTCCTCGCGATTCCAGTTGTGAGCGCCGGCCCGATCGAGCGCGGCCCGAAGCGAATGTACCACGGGCTCATCGAAGAACATTCCCGTGCGGCCGTCGACCACACTGTCGAGTGCGCCTCCCGCGCGAAACGCGACGACCGGCGTGCCGGCCGCCATCGCCTCCAGCGGCGTAATGCCGAAGTCTTCCACGCCGGGCAGGATCAGCGTCCGTGCGCGCGAGAGATGGTCGAGAATCACCTCTCTCGATACGGAGCCGAGGAAGCGAACGTTGGGGCCGGCTCGCGTTTCGAGTCGCGTTCGCATCGGGCCGTCGCCGATGATCACCAGCGGCCGGCCGGCGTCGATCGCCAGCTCGATCCGCTTGTACGGCGCGAGCGCGGAGATGACGAGGTCGAAGTCTTCGCGATCTCGGCGGACCGGCGCAGAGAAGAAAAAATCATCAACAAAAGGATGAATGATTTCTGCGTCGCGGTCGTAGGACTTGCGAATGCGGCCCCGGACGAAGTTGGAATTCGCGACGAAGCGCGAGACGCGAGCGGCGGTCGCCACGTCCCAGCGCTGCAGGCGGCGGCGGAAAAGCGATGCCGTGAATCGAACGAGCGGGCGCGACTGCGGAAAATAGTCGTCGAAGCGGTCCC
This sequence comes from Thermoanaerobaculia bacterium, assembly GCA_035516895.1. Lineage (GTDB taxonomy): Bacteria > Acidobacteriota > Thermoanaerobaculia > Gp7-AA8 > Gp7-AA8 > Gp7-AA10. The sequence goes on from DATIZY010000295.1 coordinate 9,044, forward strand.
ACATGTATCGCATCGGCGTGTGGCAGTAGCAGAGGTGCGGCTTGCCGCGAGCGTCGACGCCCTTCGCCGCGCAGTGGCTGGAGGAGATGACGAGATCGAACGCGCTCAGATCGAAGCGCTCGATGGCCCACGGGAAAAACGGAAGGAGTTTTCGGTAATCGTGGATCGACGACGCAATGCGCTGCAGCGGCGAAGTGTGAATTCGATGCGCTTCGATCCTCGCCGAAACCTTCCCCGGAAAATGAAACAGCGTGAAGAGCTCCGCCCCCGGAACGCAATCGAGGATCGCCTCGAGGACCGACTCGCCGCCGCGCATGCCGGTGAGCCAATCGTGCACCACCGCCACCCTGCCGAAGGATAAAGGATGAGGGATGAAGGATGAATCGGCAGCCGGTCGCAAGCCGATTTCATTCATCCTTCATCCTTCCGCCTTCATCCTTTGCGGGCTCGCCGCTGGCACACGCGTCGCAAAGAAAGTCGTTCTCGAAGTACTCGTCCCGCGGCACCTCGCGAAGGCACCTCACGCAGTAGTGTTTCTCGCTCTTTTCCCTGAGCTGGCGCGGGACAGACTCCGGATCCATGCCGTTGTTTTAACATGCGCGCAATGATTCACATTCGCAAAGCGGCGGAGCGCGGGCATTTCGATCACGGGTGGCTCGACACGTACCACACGTTCTCGTTCGCCGATTACTACGATCCCGATTTCATGGGCTTTCGCGCGCTTCGGGTCATCAACGAGGACCGCGTGAAACCCGGCCGCGGTTTCGGCACGCACAGCCATCGCGACATGGAGATCGTCACGTACGTGCTCGAGGGCGAGCTCGCACATCGCGACAGCATGGGCACCGGCTCGGTGATCCGTCCCGGCGAGGTGCAGCGCATGAGCGCAGGCACCGGCGTGCTGCACAGCGAGATGAACCCGTCGCAGGATTCGCCCGTGCATTTTCTGCAGATCTGGATCCTGCCGGAGCGCCGCGGAATCGAGCCGGGCTACGAGCAGAAGGAGTTCGCGCGCGAACCGGGCAGACTCCTTCTCGTCGCATCGCACGACGGCAGCGAAGGCTCGCTGACGGTTCACCAGGACGCGAGGCTGTACGCAGCGACGCTCGACGCCGATGGGGTCGCGCACGATCTCGGCGCGTCGCGCTACGCGTGGCTGCAGGTCGCGCACGGAAGCGTCGACCTGAACGGCAACGTGCTGCACGCCGGCGACGGAGCGTCGGTCGAGAACGAGCGCCGGCTCGAGATCGACGGCACCGGCGAGATCCTCCTCTTCGACCTGAGCTGATCAGTCATCCCGAGCGTAGCGAGGGACGTGCGGGTGGGCGGCCCGACGGATTCCTCGCCAGGGGAGCGCGTGCTATGTTCGAAATGTGCTCCTGATCTTTCGGCTGATTCTCGTGATTGCGCGAAATGCTCTGCGCAGCCGCGTCGACCTCGACGGCGAATCGGTCATCCGCACGCGCGTCTGGCCGACCGACATGGACCTCAACTTCCACCTCAACGATGGCCGCTACGTCTCGCTGACCGGCCTGGGTCGCGTCGATCTGATGATGCGGACCGGCCTGCTGCGCCGTGCGCTCAGGCGCGGATGGCGGCCGGTCGTCGGCGGGATCGTCATCCGCTACCGCCGCGAGATCCGCGCGATGGAGCGGTTCCGGGTGATCACGAAAATCATCGGCTGGGACGAGAAGTGGTTCTACTTCGAACATCGATTCGAAAAGAACGGCGACGTCGCCGCCGTTTCGTACGCGCGGGGCGTGATGCGCGCGCGCGAAGGCGGCGTGCCGTCGGCGGACGTCCTCGCGCTCGTCGGCTGGACGAAGCCGTCGCCGCCGCTGCCGGACATCGTCGACAAATTTCTATGACGCGGGCAGAGAAGGCGAAAAGAATCGGCGCGATCCTCGATCGCCTTTTCCCGCAGCCCCACATTCCGCTGCAACATCGCGATCCCTTCACGTTGCTCGCGGCGGTGGTGTTGTCGGCGCAGACGACGGACGCGCAAGTCAATCGCGTCACACCCGCGCTGTTCCGGCGCGCGCCGACCGCGGCCGCGATGGCCCGCTTGCCGGAGCACGAGATCCTGAAGCTGATCCGCAGCTGCGGACTGGCGCCCAGCAAAGCACACAACCTGAAGCGGCTCGCGCAGACGCTCGTCGACGAACATGGCGGAACGGTTCCGCGCGACATCGAAGCGCTCGAGAAGCTCCCAGGCGTCGGCCACAAAACGGCGAGCGTCGTGATGGCGCAGGCGTTCGGCGAACCGGCGTTTCCGGTCGACACACACATTCACCGGCTCGCGAAACGCTGGCGGTTATCGAAAGCGAAGAACGTCAAGCAGACGGAAGCCGACTTGAAAAAACTCTTTCCGCGCGACGAGTGGGGCAAGCGGCATCTGCAGCTGATTTACTTCGGCCGGCAGTACTGTCCAGCTCGCAATCACGACGCGAGCGCCTGCCCGATCTGCTCGTGGGCGGCGCGCCGGAACTGAAGGCTCCGCTGTAGAGTTCGACGTCGTGCAGGACTCAGGACTCAGGACTTAGGACTTAGGACTAAGGACTTAGTCACGCCCACCCCGAATTGCGGCAGGCGGTTACTGAGTCCTAAGTCCTATAGGCGATCCGAGGTCGCTGAAGTCGCGCATGAAGACGAGAAGGCCGTAGTCCGGCTGGTTGCGCGAGAAACCGGCGACGAGTTGCTCGTTGTATCGGTCCAGATAGAAATCGAACCAGTCGCCCGGATCGGTGTCGACGACCTGCATGTAGGCATCGGGCATCAGCAGCTTGCCCATGCGGATCGTTCCGCCGCGGAAGTACATGTAGTTCTTCTCTTCGGGATGCGGCAGCGGCAGATCCGCGAGGTGCCGGCCGGCATCGTAGAGCTGATCTTCGTCGGGTGAATGCGGATCATTCCGTTCGACGCGGAAACGTCCGCCCACATCGTGAACGGGATATCGACGCTTCTCGAGGTCCTGCCCGACCGCCTTCAACAGACCGAGTCCATTGATACCGCTGCATCGTTCCGCGCAATTCATGGATATCCAGATATGTGCTCTCATCGAGGTAGAAGTCGACGTTGCGCATCTGCGTCCCGGTCGGCGCCCTCGTATTCCTCCTGGAGAAATCCAGCATGGCCTGGGTCCCGATCGTCGCGATGTGCGTCACCGGCGCGACGAACGGCGCTGCCGGACGGCGCACGCAGCAGCAAGCGGGCAGCAGCAGGAGCGACACCACAACCGCCGCGGCGATTGCGACGAACGCGATCGGTTTCCATGGAAGCGGCCGCGGCATTTCACAAACATTGCCCGCCGCTGGCTTGCCAAAACCCGACGACCTTCCCGCCCCGGATCCCGCGTGCCGGACTCGGGAATCCGGAACGTTCGGTTGGACGGCGCGAAAACTACGGTGTACTCCGGCCGTATCATCCTTTCGTGATCGAAGTCGTCGGCCTCACCAAGAACTACGGATCGCTCGTCGCGGTCGATTCCATCTCCTTCACGGTCGCAAGCGGGCACATCCTTGGCCTCGTCGGTCCAAACGGCGCGGGAAAGACGACGACGTTGCGGGCGCTCGCCGGAGTGCATCCGCCGACCGACGGAACGATCAAGATCTGCGGAGTCGACCTCCGTCTCGATCCCGTCAACGCGAAGAAACATCTCGCGTTCATGCCCGACGAGCCGCGCCTGTTCGATTACCTGACCGTGGAGGAGCATCTGCAGTTCACCGCACGCCTCTATCAGACGACGAATTACCGGCAGCAGCTCGATACGCTGCTCGACGAATTCGAGCTCGGCGACAAACGCAAAGCGCTGCCGACCGAGCTCTCGCGCGGCATGAAGCAGAAGCTCATGATCGCGTGCGGATTCATTCACTCTCCCGATGTGCTCATCTTCGACGAGCCGCTCACCGGCCTCGATCCGCTCGGCATTCGCCGCATGAAGGAGTCGATCCGCAGCCGCGCCAAAGCCGGCGCGTCGGTGATCCTCAGCTCGCACCTGCTGCATCTCGTCGAAGAGCTCTGCGACTCGGTGCTCGTGATTCAGCGCGGCCGGCGCATCGCATACGGGACGATCGACGAGCTGAAATGGCAGATCGCGCAGGGACGCGGCGACGTGTCGCTCGAAGAAGCGTTCCTTCGCATCACCGCGGGACCATGATTCAGGCGGCGATCTTCCTCATCACGCGCGGAGTCAAAAACCGCGTCGTCCGCACGCTCTCCCGTTTGCGCCAGCCGAGGTACGCGGCGGGCGCCGTGCTGGTGGTGCTGTATTTCTGGACCGTTTTCTTTCGACGGCACACCAGAGTTGCGGCATCGCATGTCTCGCAGATCGTCGCCGCCGATCTGTTCATCGTGATCCTGACGGTTCTCGCGCTCGTGATCATCGTCGGCGCGTGGGCGCTGCCGAACGAATCGCCCGCGTTCGTGTTCAGCGAGGCGGAGATTCAATTCCTCTTCCCCGCGCCGCTCTCCCGACGGCAGCTCCTCGGATACAAAGTGATGCAGTCGCAGGTCGGCCTTCTGTTCACGGCCGCGGTGATGTGGCTCTTCGCCTTCCGCGGCAGCCACTACCTCGGCATGTGGCTGGCGATTGCGGCGATGAACGTCTACACGATGTTCGTCTCGTTCGCGCGCGCCAGGCTGAAGCTCGCCGGGATCGGGTTTCTCACGCGGCTGGCGGCGGTCCTCGTCGTGACGATCGCGATCTTCGGCATCGCGTCATGGCAGCTGCGCGACATCGCGCCGGCAATGCTGAACGCGCTCAGCGCGAACAAGCTGAATGCGGTCGGAACGCTGATGAGGGGTGCCGTGACGCGCGCGCCGCTCGGAATCATTCTCGCGGCGCCGCGAATCTTCGCCGAAGTGATTTACGCGCCGGCCAGTCCGGCGCTGTTCGTCGATGCGGCGATCGTCCTCGTCTCCGCCATCGTGCTCTTCCTGGCAGCGGTGCGTCTCAACGTCTCGTTCGAAGATGCGTCGATCGTCGCTTCGCAGCGGGCACTGACGCGGCGCGGGCGGATGCGCAGCATGCGGATGGGCAATCCGACGGCGGTGCACCGCTTCCCGCCGCCGTTCCAACTGCGCGAGAACGGGCGTCCGGAGGTCGCGGTGCTCTGGAAAAATCTGATCGCGTCAATGCGCGTCTCCGGATTTCTGTTCGCGGCGCTGATCGTGCCCGTTGCGTTCATCGCGACTGCGTCGATCTTCCACAACGTCGCTGTCGAACAGGCGATCGGCGTCGCGGCGATGCTGACGACGCTCATCTTCGTGTTCGCCGGACCGCAGGTCGTGCGCGGCGACCTCCGGCTCGACCTCTTGCGGCTGGATGTCGTCAAGTCGTTTCCGATCAGTGCGGAAATGCTCGTCGCCGCGGAGCTCGCGGCGCCGCTGCTCATCGTTTCGATCTTCGAGCTGTTGATGCTCTCGATCGGATTCATCATGCTCACGCTTGCCGGCCAGCAGTCGTTCCTCACCTCGCCGGAGTTCATGGTCAGCGCGATCGTCTTCGTGATTCCGGTCTCCGCGATCCAGCTCCTGATTCAGAACGCGGCGATGGTCCTGTTTCCGGCGTGGAGTGTCAGCATGGACTCCGCGCGCGGCCTGACAGCCCTCGGCCAGCGCATGCTTCTGCTGATCGGAAACATCATGACGCTCGCCGTCGCGCTGCTGCCCGCGGCGCTGGTGCTCGCCGGCTCGGTATTCGCGGCGACCAAAGTGTTCGGCAGCTCCCCTGCCGTGATTCTCATCGCCACGCTGCCCGCGGCCGCGCTGCTCGTCGGCGAAGTGGCGATCGGACATCGGATGCTCGCTTCGCAGTTCGAGGAGATCGACATCGCGAACGATCTCGAGAATGCCACGCCGTGATTGGCGGGTGGCGGGTAGCGGGTGGCGGGTGGGTTCGCGCGTTGCCCGCGGCGAAGTCACTCATCGGCTCGAAGTTTGGCGTTCAAAAGCACGGCGATCGCTGCCGCGGCAACCGGCAGGCCGATGAGCGTCCGCGGGTCGCGAAGGGCGTTGATGGAATCGCCGATCGCATTGACGACGAAGATCAGAATCGCGATCTGGCGGCCCCATTCGCGGCGCCGCGCGAGTCCGATCGCGGCGATCGCGCATGCACTTCCGACGATGGCCATGAGAACCAACGCCCACCCGTCCATCGCGATGAATCCCCGATGCGCTTCCGGATTGATGCGCCACAGCGAATCGAGCGCCGTTCCGGGAACGGCGAGCAGAACGACCGTGAGCGCGCACATCGCCGCGCCAAAGATGAAAAACGCGACGAGAACGTTGACGAGGATCCGCACTACGTCTCGCCGCGTTTCTTGTGTTTCGCTTTCCGGCCGATCCTGAGCCGCTTGTCCTCGACGACGCGCGTTTGAATGATCGGCGCGCGCTGCTGCGGCCGCAGTTTGCCGCGCGGAATCACGATCGGCGGCTGCTTTCGCATGCGATCATTCTTTCATGGGGTCAGACCTCAAATTTTAAATTTTCTACGGCCTGTAGAAAATTTAAGATTTAAGGTCTGACCCCTTCGCGCGCAGCTCCTCGGCGAGCGCCGCAACCTGCTCCTCGAGCGCAGTCAACCGCTCCTCTGTCGAGCGACGGCCTCTCTGGCCTTCGTCGTGGTCTTCGGCGGGAGTCTGAGAGCTCACCGAGCCGCCGAGCGTATGCGCCCAGCGAGATTCCTTCTGCCCCGGCCGGCGCGAAACTTCGACGACGAGCGGATCGAGCCGGCGCAGCGTCTCCTCCACCTCGCCGATGCTCTCGAACGAATCCAGCCGATCGGAGCGCGATCGCAACTCGCCTGCCGTTTGCGGTCCGCGTAGAAAGAGCAGCGCGAGCAACGCCCTGGATGCGCGATCGAGCTGCAGCGTCGCGTCGAGGTTGTGCTCCCATCGCACCGCCCTGCCGCCCATCACTTTCCACACGAGCTTTTCGTTCTGCAGCCGATCGAGTCCGCGCTGAACATTCTCTTCGCTCAGCTCCATCACCGGATCGCGATTCGATTTCTGATTGCACGCCGCGACGAGCGCGTTGAGCGTCAGCGGGTAGTACTCCGGCGTGGCCATCTGCTTTTCAGCGAGGCTGCCGAGGATCCTGAGCTCGACGGGGTCGAGCTCGCGAGAAGGGAGCTTGCGAGGTTTTCGTTCGCCGCTGAGATCCGTGACGTACGTGCTCATATCGTTGGCCGTTCGGCGATGACAAACTCGGGCTCGCGCGCCGGCCGCGGTTTTCCGAAGTAATTATCCACGCGCAGGCCGGCCTTTCGCGCCAGCGACATGAACGTCGTCATTTTCCCGCCGAAGATGTTGATCAGATTCCCGCGGCGCTGGATGCGGTACTCGCGTCCGATGGCGCTCGGGTTCGATCGCCGTCCGACGAGCGGCCGCACGCCGGCAAATGTCGATTCGACGTCCTCTTTGCCGATCGGCTCGCGAATGTATCGGTTGAACCGGGAAATCAGATAGTGGATCTCTCGCTCGGACGCATGCACGTCGTCGAGCGGGCCGCGCTGCATGACTTCGGTCGTGCCGACGAGCGTCGTCCCCTGCCACGGCAGAACGAAAAAGACGCGACGGTCGTCGATCGACTGCAGCAGCACGCCGACTTCCGATACGCGCCGTTTCAGCACGAGATGCGATCCGCGAATCAGCGAGAGCTTGTACGGCGAGCGGATGCGATTCTCTTTCA
>DATIZY010000296.1:0-14294 GCA_035516895.1 Thermoanaerobaculia bacterium
TCGTCATCGTTGTGGCGAACGTCGGGGTTTCATTTCGGCAAACCCACTCGCCGCCCGCCGCTCGCCGCTCGCCCCAATCACCAGCCGTAACTGCCCGGCTGCGGCGCTTCGTGCGCGAGCAGACCTTCGCGATATTTCGCGAACTCGCCCGTCTCGAGAAAGTGATCCGGCAAGACCGTCGCGAGATAGCTGAGGTATGACTGCGCGTTCACCGGCTTGCCGTTGTCCGTCAAAAGATTTCCATAGACGTCGAACGGCATGAAGACGACCTCCTGCATGCCGCGGCGGCGGAAAAACTTCACGTCCGGAACGAACAGCAGATCGGCGGGAGACACGCCTTTGATCGCGTCGCCGGTGTCCTGGACCTCGCGCACGAGGCTCCGCGCGTCGGGCGCGGAAAGGTCCTTCACTTTCGTTCGCGCCACTTCGACGTTAACGAGCTCGAGGACTTCGCGAACTTCGTTGTAGTACTCGCGCTGCGCGGTGCCGTTGTCGCGGTCTTTGAAGCCGAACGTGAGGGCGGTCTGCCCTCCGCGCTCGTTGCCGAACATCTCGAGTCCGCGCGGAATCCACGCATTCAGAGCTTTCTGAATGTCCTCGGTCGAATAGCGACCGCTGTCGTTGGTTGCACCGATCGCAAGCTCCTTGAGGAAGCCGCGGCCGGAGCCGATGTGATAGCCCTCTTCGGAAAGCATCGGACTCATCGAGCGCGCCATCGGCGCGTAGGAGAAAACCTTCTGCATCTCGAGCTGGTATTTGCCGACGAGATCGATGACCGTCGCGAAGATGACGTTATCGAGGAAGTCGTGGAACGGGATGTTGAACGCATCGAGCACGTGATTGCCGAGCTGCATCGCGAGCAGTTCGTCCATCGTGTCTTTGGCGACGTCGGGATGGCCCGGTTTTCGCCAGGTTGCGTCGTGATCAAACACCCAGAACATCTGATACCCGTGTCTCAGCTCCTCGGCCATGATCCTGAGGATCGAGACTTTCATCGGATCGGTCGGCGCTTCTTCGAGCGTGAGCCGGTGCTGCTGGATCGACCCGAGCTCGGTGGAGGCCTGGGCGCGGATGATGTCGCGCGCGGTGTAGAACATGTTGCCGACCATCTCGCCGGCGCGTTCGAACCGCGGCTGCCCGGCCATGCGGCCGTAATTGATGGTGTCGGAGTTCAGCTTTCCAATCTTGGCGAATAGCTGATAGGGCGTCTGCGTGGGGTAGTACTTGCTCCAGTTCTTCTGGAGGAATTCGAGCTCGGGAAAGTTCTTCTTTTGCCAGCCGACGAGTGCCTCGTGGTACTTCGGAGTAATCGTTTCCGTGGTGTACGCCGCCAATGGGACCTCCTCCGGTGGGGAACGTGTTGCCGGGCGGCAACATTCTCGTTGCATTCAGTGCAATAATCAGTGCAACCGTCTCGGGATTCTAACGCTGTCAGAGAGATGCGCGCTCTCACGCTGATTCATTCGCCGTCGTTTCCGATCGGCCGCTATGCGGACGCGCTGATCCGGGAATCGATCACGCCGCGGCCCTGGAATCCGGCCGATACCGCGGCGAGTGAGAACGGATCGCTTCGGGTCGTGCTCGTCGATCCGTCGGTCAGCGGCAACGGCGCCGCGCGCGCGATGAGCGACGCGAGGACGGCGGTGGTCGGCATCGGCTTGAGCGAGCAGCCCAGGTGGCTCACCGACGAGAACATCTACTTCGATCTGCCGGAGAATCCGCCGCCCGCCGCGCTTCTGACCGTGGTCAGGCGCGCATACCAGTTTCTCTACCAGAAACTGCGAGCCGATCAGATGGAAAAGCAGCTCGCCGACCGCACGCGCGAGCTGCGCGAGGTGGGTGAGGTCGGTATCGCGCTTTCGGCCGAGCGCGATCATTCGGTCCTGCTGACGACGATCCTCGGCAAAGCGCGCGAGCTGTCGCGCTCCGACGCCGGATCGCTCTACCTGCTCGACGAAGCCGACGGCCAGCAGGTGCTGCGCTGGAAACTGGCGCAAAACGATTCGATCGACGTCGTTTCGTTCGAAGAAAAGGTGCTGCCGATCACGCGCCGCAGCCTCGCGGGATACGTCGCCCTGACCGGCGAAACGCTCGTCATCGACGATGCCTACCGGCTGCCGGAAGGCGCCGAGTACACGATCAACCGCTCGTTCGACGAGGAGAACGGCTATCTCACGAAATCGATGCTCGTCTTCCCGATGACGAATCACGTCGGCGAGCTGATCGGAGTCCTGCAGCTGATCAATCGCCGGCGCGCCGGCGCGGCGCGGCGTCTGACTGCGGCGACCGTGCCGACCGAAGTGATTCCGTTCGATGCGGAGATCATCGAGCTGATGCGCTCGCTTGCCGGACAGGCGGCGGTCGCCGTCGAGAACAACCTGCTGTACGAATCGATCGAGCGGCTGTTCGAAGGCTTCGTCACAGCGGCGGTCACCGCGATCGAGCAGCGCGATCCGACGACCTCGGGTCACTCGTTCCGCGTCGCCGATCTGACGGTCGAGCTGGCGAAGACGGTCGACTCGATCGAGAACGGGCCGTATCGCGAGATCTGCTTCTCCGCCGACCAGGTGCGCGAGCTCCGGTACGCGTCGCTTCTGCACGACTTCGGCAAAGTCGGTGTGCGCGAGCAAGTCCTCGTCAAGCAGAAGAAGCTCTATCCGATGCAGCTCGAGACGATCCGCGGACGCTTCGAGTTCGTGATGAAGTCGGTCGAGAGCGAAGCGAACCGCCGCAAGGTCGATTATCTGCTGCAGCACGGACGCGACGGCTTCGACGAATTCGCGGCGCGCGTCGACGCCGAGGCGGCCGAGCAGATCGCGCGGCTGCAGAAGGATTTCGCGATCGTGGCGCAGTCGAACGAGCCGACGGTGCTGCCGGAAGGCGACTTTCAGTATCTGCAACAACTCGCGTCGCGAGACTACGTCGACATCCGCGGCGAGCGCCGCGCCCTCGTGATGCCCGAAGAGGCGCGCATCCTGTCGATCCGCAAAGGCAATCTCGATGCGACGGAGCGGAACGAGATCGAGAGCCACGTCACGCACACGTTCCACTTCCTGCAGAAGATCCCGTGGACGAAGGACCTCATCAGCGTTCCCGACATCGCCTATGCCCATCACGAGAAGCTGAACGGCCGCGGGTACCCTCGAAAACTCACCGCGGCCGACATTCCGATCCAGTCGCGGATGATGACCGTCTCCGACATCTACGATGCGCTCACCGCGCAGGACCGGCCGTACAAGCGCGCCGTGCCGACCGATCGCGCGCTCGACATCCTCAAGATGGAGGTCGGCGAGGGGCTGCTCGACAACTCGCTCGTCGATCTGTTCATCGAGGCGAAAGTCTACGAGCGCGCCGGCGTCGTTCGGCTGTAAGCGCGCTGACGCGCGCGTTGTCAGTTGTCAGTTGTCAGTGGCCGGAGTGGCCGCCCTGACTGACAACAGACAACTGACAACAGACAACTGACAACGCGGCGCGAAGCGCCGCTCAATGCCGGAAGTGGCGCTCGCCGGTGAACACCATCGTCAGGCCGCGCTCGTCCGCCGCCGCGATCACCTCGGCATCGCGAACCGAGCCGCCGGGCTGAATCACCGCACGAACGCCGGCGTCGGCCAGAATGTCCAGCCCGTCGCGAAACGGGAAGAAGGCATCGGACGCCGCGAACGATCCGGTGGTCGGTCCCTTCGCTTTCATGATCGCCACCTTCGCCGCGTCGACGCGGCTCATCTGGCCGGCGCCGACGCCGATCGAATGCGACCGGCCGGTGAGAACGATCGCGTTCGATTTCACGTGCGCGCAGACGATCCATGCGAATTCGAGCGCTTCGAGCACGTCAGAATCAGCACTATTTCTCGTCACTATTTTCCATGACTCGCGCGCGCTGACGCGATCGACGCTCTGCGCCAGCACTCCGCCCGCGGCGCTGCGAAACTCCTCGGAGTTTTTCCAGCGGTTCGCGACGATCAATCGAAGGTTTTTCTTCCGCTTGAGCGTTTCGACCGCGCCGGGCGAGAACGATGGCGCGACGATGACCTCCATGAACAGCGGATCGACGGCGTGCGCACAGCGCTCGTCGAACTCGCGATTCGTCGACACGATGCCGCCGAATGCGGAGACGGGATCGGCATCGATCGCCGCGCGCAGCGCGTCGCCGGCGGTGTCTCGGCGAGCGACGCCGCAGGGATTCGTGTGCTTGATCACGACGGCCGCCGGTTCGCGAAACGCGCTCGCGAGCCGCATCGCCGAATCGAGGTCGAGCAGATTGTTGTACGAAAGCTCTTTCCCCTGCAGCTGCTCGAACGGCGTTCCGTTCGCGTAGAACGCCGCGGTCTGCTGCGGATTTTCGCCGTAGCGCAAGTCCTGGAATTTCGCGACGTGCAGGTCGAGGGTTTCCGGCTGCCGGTTGCCGCCCAGAAACGTCGCGATCGTCCTGTCGTACTGCGACGTTCGTTCGAACACCGCGACCGCGCACCTGCGCCGAAAATCCTCGGAGATCTCGCCGTTCGCGAGCTCGCGCAAGAACTCTTCGTAGAGCGACGGATCGGGCAGCGGCAGAACGTAGCGATGATTTTTCGCCGCCGCGCGCAGCATCGATGGCCCGCCGATGTCGATCTGCTCGATCGCCTCGGCCACCGTCACGCCTTCGCGCGCGATCGTCCGCTCGAAAGGATAGAGATTGACGACCACGAGATCGATCGGCGGAATCTTCAGGCTCTCGATGTCGGCCAGGTGCTCGCGGTTCTCGCGGTCGTGAAGGATCGCGCCGAAGACGCGGGGCGTGAGCGTCTTCACACGCCCGCCGAGGATCTCGGGAGCGCCGGACCATTTGGCGACGGGAGTCACTTCGACTCCGGCGCCGGCGAGATGCTTCGCCGTGCCGCCGGTGGAAAGGATCTCGACGTTCTTCGCGCGAAGCGCCTTCGCCAGCTCGACGATGCCGCGCTTGTCGGAGACCGAAAGGATGGCGCGCTCAATTCGCATTCGGAATCACCCGCGGCGTGAGCATCGACGCCGCCTGCCGCACGTCGCCGCCAGCCTGCCTCCAGATGTAGAAGTCGAGATTCACGATGTCGGTGACGGCGTGCGAGTAGCAGATCGACGCGACGCCGAACGCGGTCGAGCGATCGTCGAATTCTGCGGATGTGTGCCGCGTGCCGCCGCGAAAATACTCCTCATCCATCAGCGGCGCGAGATTCGCCGTGCGATGCAGCGTGCGGTCGAGATACTGCGTCAGCGAGAAGCGCGGATCGAGTCCGTAGAAAACGGTTGGAAAGCGCTCCATCCGCCGCTCGAAGTAGTGCTCGAAATCGGCGTGCGACGACTCGACTTCCGCGTCGGTGGCGACTTGAAACGGATTGTTCGCGTCGCCCACGAAATGCGCGAGCATGCCGAGGCGGAAGACCACCTGCTGCATCGGCTGACGCGTGCGCAGCATCGTGATGATGTTCGACGTCTCGCTCTGAATCCGCTCGCGCAAATGCGCGCGATGGATCTCCGTCCCCTCCTCGGCCAGCGCGCGAGCGATGCCTTCGTAGTACTGCGTGTGGTACCGCGCGATGACCAGACGCAAATCACGCGGAGCGAGCTGAGCGGCGCGATAGCCGATTTGCTGATCGGAGGTGCGGGTCCAGGCGGATGCGGAGGCGGGAATGAGGAGCAGCAGGAGAACGCGTTTGATCAACGTGAGCAATGGTAACAAGTTCGAAGTGCGAAGTTCGAATGAAGAATGAGAATGAACGATGAAGGAGGATTCTTCGTTCATCGTTCGAACGTCGTTCCGCGCGGCGGCGACACCGCGAAAACTCCGGGCGTTACAATTCCTCTTCTCGACTTCGCCATGACCAAGACGACTGGCGCCGCAACGGAGGATTCCGGCGGCGGCGCGGAAGCGGTCTCCACCGAGCTTCACGAGCGGTACTGGAAGCGGCTCTGCATCTTCGCCGCGCGGCGGTTGCGCGATCGATCGGCGGCCGAGGACGTGGCGCAGGAGACGCTGCGGCGAGTGATCGAGGCGCTGCGCGAGAACAAAATCGAGAAGCTCGAGGCGCTGCCGGCGTTCGTCTTTCAGACCGCGCGCAACATTTGTCTGCATCACGGCCGCTCCGCACGCCGGCAGGAGGGCGCATTGCTCCGCTTTCGCAGCGGAATGGCAACCGCAAGCGACGATGACCCGCTCCTGACGCTGGTCGATGAAGCGCGCGCGGAGGAAGTGCGGCGCGCGCTCGAACAGCTCGACGCCGGCGACCGGCAGCTGCTGCGGCTGCTGTACGTCGACGGCCTCAAAACCTCCGACATCGCCCGGCGCCTCGGCGTCGATGCGGGTACGCTGCGCGTGAGAAAACATCGCGCGCTGAAACGATTGTCCGATGTGCTGCGAAACGTTTTGTCATGAGCGGGAACTCAATCGATCGCGTGGACCCGATGGAATGCCGCCGCCCGGCCGACGATGATGTTGCCGGCGAGTACGTCGCCGGCCGGCTCTCGCCGCGGGCGGCGGAAGAATTCGAGCAGCACATGTTCGAATGCGATGCGTGCGCCGACGAAGTTGCCCGGGCGATCGAGACTCGCGCCGCCTTCCGCCCGCCCACCCGGCGGGTGGCGGGTGGAGGGTGGCGGGTGGGTGTGGCAATCGCGGCGACGCTCGGCGCGGTTGCGCTCGGCCTCTGGCAGCTGCAGATCCACGAAGCGTCCCTCGCGCCGCCTCCGCTTCGCAGCGCGAGCGCGCGCGAGATCCGCGCGGCGGGACAGATGAGCGGAGGCACGTTCACGGCGTCGTGGAATGCGGTGCGCGGCGCGCGCTCCTATCGCGTGCAGATTTTCAACTCGATCGGCGAGCCGCTGGCGCGGAGTGAGACGAGCGGCACGACGTTCAGGGCATCGATCGGTGCCGCGAAAGCAGGAGAGCCGCGGTACTGGAAAGTGCAGGCGCTCGACGACGATCGAGTGGTCGTGGCCAGCTCTCCGCTGATCAAGATCGATACGCAATGACCGCGCTCTTCGTCCTGCTCCTCGCGGTTCAGAATCCGGCGGCACGACTCGACTTTCTGCTGCAGCACGGCGGCGAGCTGCGCGCGCAGCGCCGCGCCGATCTCGCGGTTCCGTTCCTTCGCGAGGCGGCCGAGCTCGCCGCGTCATCGAACGACACGCGTCGCGAAGCGGAGGCGTTCGCGCAGCTCGGCGCGGCGTATCACAGCACGCATCGGCTCGACGATGCGTTTGCGTCCTTCGCGAGAGCGTTCGAGCTCGGGCAGGCGGCGGGCGATCTCGCCTCCCAGATCGATGCACTGGCCGGAAGCGCGTCCGCGAACGTCGATCGCGGCAACTACGATGCCGCGCAGAAAAACTTTCGCGAGGTGCTCGACATCGGCACGCGCGAAAACGATGCGTCGATCCGCATCCGCGGACTCAACGGACTGGCGGCGATCGCCGATCGTCGCGGGCGAAGCGCGGAGGGCGCGCGATGGGCGCGCATCGGCATCGCGGAGCTCGACGCCGCGACGCGCGCAGGAGAGACGATCACGCCGCAGGCGTACTTCTCGGTCCCGTACAACCTCGCGAAGGCGTTGTCGGAGTCCGGCGATTACGCCGGCGCCTCGCAATATTTCGAGCGCGCGCGCGGCGCGGCCGAGCGCATGAGCCTCGGCGCGGGCCTGTGGCACGTGCTTCACGAGACGGGCGAGATGTATCGCGCGCAGGGCGATGTCAGCACGGCCGTTCGCTACTACCAGCGTGCGCTCGCCGAGGCGAATCGGCTCGAATCGCACGATCCCGAAGCGACCACGCTGCGCGCGCTCGGCGCGTGTGCCGAGGCGCGCGGCGACTTCGGCGCGGCGCTCGCGCAGTATCGAGACGCGCTTGCGATCTTCGAGCGCATCGATTTCGCGAGCGAGCTGCCGCAGACGCTGACGATGCTCGCGCGCATGCAGTTCGTCACCGGAGATCGTGACGGCGCTCGGCATTCGCTGGAACGCGCCGCGGAGCTCGCGAAGAAGATGGCGCAGCCGCTCGGCGTCCTCTTCGAGAAGCTCGAATCCGGACGCGAGCGATTCGCGAGCGGCGACCTGGCGGGCGCGAAGGCCGATTTCGCATCGGCGGTCGAGATCTCGCGCCGCAACGACCTCGCCGGCTTCGGCGCCGGCGCGCTCCTGGGACTCGCCGACATTGCGCGTGCCGCGGGCGATCGGGCGGCCGCCCTGCAGGGCTACTCCGTGGCGGCCGATGCGATCGACGCGACCCGCGCGCGCATTCCGTCGATCGAGGAGCGCTCGATGTACGTCTCCGCGACGCATGCGATTTACGAGCATTGGCTCGATGCGCTCGTCGCGGCGCGTCAATTCGATCGTGCGTTCCTCGTGCTGGAGCGCGAGCGCAGCCGCAATATGCTCGACGCCGCCGTCTCGCAGAGCGTCGAACGCAATCCGCGCTTCATCGCGCTGAACCGGCTGGTCTCGTCGATGCAGATCGAGCTGAGCTCGCCGGCGCTCACGCCGCAGCGCCGTGCGAATCTGCTCGCGCGCCTCGACGACGCCGAGCAGCGGCTCGATCTCGCGGAGACGTCGATCGGGCCGCGGCCGCCGGTCCGGCGCGATCTCACATCCCTGCGGCGCGCGTTAGGCGAGAACGAAGCATGGGTCGAGTACACGACTCGGCCGGGCAGTGTGATCGCGTTCGCCGTCACGCGAAACGGAATCGATGTGGTGCAGCACAGCGCGAGATCGCTTGCCTCACGAATCGAATTCTTCAACGACCTGCTCGACAGCGACCAGTCCGGGGATGCGATCCGTCCCGCGGACGCGCTGTCGAACGATCTTCTCGCCGGAGTGCTGCCGAAAATCCCGCCGGCGGTGCACCGGCTGATCATCGGAGTGGCCGGCGAGCTCGCGGCATTGCCGTTCGACGCGCTGACGGACCCTGCACGTCCGGGACACCCGATGATCGCGCGATACGAGATCGCGTACGCGCCGTCGCTCACGACGCTCGCCGAGCTGCGCGAGCGCCGCTCGCCCGCGCCGCCGAACGATCTCCTCGGCATCGCACCGTTAGGCGGACAGACGATGGCTGCGATGACGCCGCTGCCGTGGAGCGGCAGGGAAATCGAGGACGTCGCTCACCGGATCCGCGGTCGTGTCGAACAGCTCATCGGCAACGCCGCGACAAAAGAAGCCTTCGAGCGATTGGACCTCCGCGACTACAAAGTCATCGATCTCGCGACACATGCTCTCCTGGATCCGGAGTTTCCGGCGCGGTCGGCGATCGTGTTCAGCGACGGCTGGCTGCAAATGCGCGAGGTCGACCAGCTCGATCTGGCGGGACAGCTCGTTGTGCTCAGCGCCTGCCAGACCGCGTTCGGCGCCGTCTCGAGCGCCGAAGGGATGCACAGCCTCGCTCGCGCGTTCACGTACGCGGGCGCGAACGCCGTCGTCGGCACGCTGTGGAGGGTCGAGGACCGCTCCGCATCGAAGATCGTCGAGCACATGTACACCTCGATCGGCCGCGGCGAATCGGTATCGTCCGCGTTGCGCCACGCGCAGCTCGCCGCCGCGGGCATGCGGCCCTACCGCAATGCGCGAGACTGGGCGGGTTGGGTGGCGACGGGCGATCCCGAGCTGCGGCCGGCGATTCCGCGAAGCGTTCCGCTGCCGCCGTGGGTCGCCGCCGTCGTGATCGGCGCGGCATTTTTCTGGGGCGCGAGCGCGTTGCGCCGCGCGTGAACTTCGACGAGCACCTCGCGACTCTGTACGCGTGCCGCCTCTGCCCGAATGTGTTCGGCGAGCCGGTGACCGGCGCCGTCGCGGGCGCGAAGGTAATGCTCGTCGGTCAGGCGCCCGGTCCGCATGAGGTCGAGGACCGGCGGCCGTTCGCGTACACCGCCGGACGGCGGCTCTTCGCCTGGTTCGAAAAATTCGGCGTCGACGAAGGGGAGTTTCGCGCGAACATCCACATGTGCGCGGTGATTCGCTGCTTCCCCGGCCGCGATGCGAAGGCGGGCGGCGATCGCGTTCCGTCGCCGGCGGAGATCGCGAACTGCTCGGCGCATCTCGATCGCGAGATCCGCATTCTCGAGCCGAAGCTCGTCATCGCCGTCGGTACGCTCGCCGCTGCGGCGCTGATCGGACAGTCGGAATTGCGCGGCATCGTCGGTCGAAAATTTCGCGTCGAACGCGCCGGTCAGAAGTTCGATGTCGTCGTGTTGCCGCATCCGTCGGGGCGATCGACGTGGCTCAACAAGCCGGAGAACCGGGCGCTGCTCGATCGGTCCCTCGAATTGATCGTGGGGCATCGGGCGTGGCGCGAAACATTTTCACGGCGTGATGCGGCGGAGCGGAGCGCTGAGCGCCGATCGCCCCGCCGCCGTTAAACCGCTGCGAACGCCGCGCGCGTGAGATTCTCGTGGCCCGTCGCGGTCACGACGACATCATCCTCGATTCGAATTCCGCCGTACTTCCGAAAATCATCGACCTTCGGCCAGTTGATGACTTTCGCGTTCTCGCTCTTCTTCAGCTCGGCAAGGAGCGGCTCGATGAAGTAGAGGCCCGGCTCGATCGTGAACACCATCGACGGGGTCACCGGACGTGTCAGTCGCAGGTACGGATGCCCGGCGGGTTTGTCGATCGTCTTTCCTGTTGCGTCGGCCATGAATCCGCCGACATCGTGGACCTGCAGACCCAGGTAGTGACCGACGCCGTGCGGAAAAAAGGAGGAGCTGATTCGCTTCTCCACGATGCCGTCCGCATCGATGTCTTTTGTGAACTCGAATTCTACGAGCAGCCGTGCGACCAGGCGATGGCCGAGTGTGTGGAGATCGGGATACTTCACGTTCGGTTTGACCGCGGCGCAGATCTCCTGCTGGCCGGCGTCGAACGCGTCGATCAGCCGTTGAAACTCGTCCTTGCGCTGCGAGTACGTGCGCGTGATGTCGGACGCGTAGCCGTTGACGGCTGCGCCGGCGTCGATCAGAAACGAGAAGCGGCGCCGCTCGTCGAGCGCCTCGCGCTCATGGCCGAGATAGTGAAGGACCGAGGCGTTTTCGTTGAGGCCGACGATGTTCGAGTACGGCAGCTCCTCCTCGGTGGTATTCGCGGCGCGGAGGTATTCGAGATGAATCGCATACTCCGACTGGCCGGCCCGAAACGCGCGCTCCGCGGCGCGATGTCCGCGCGCGCCCATCTGATTCGCGCGGCGAATGCACTCGATCTCGTAGTCCGTTTTCCACGCGCGATCGAAGTGCAGCCGATTGATGAGCGCCGGCGGATTCAAATCACCGGGATGCGCCTCATTCGTTTCGCCGATGAACGCGATGCGCCCGCTCGCCGGGAAAAGCCTTGCCGCCTCTTCGGGAGTGCGGAGGATCCGAATGTCGAAAAACTCGACCCAGTAGCTCGTGGGCGTCGCCGCCGGCTTGTACCAGTAGTCGACCGGCTGGAAAAAAAGCAGCAGCGGCTTGTGGCCCGGTGTGTAGACGACGTAGCAATTCGGGTTGTCGATGACCGGCACCCACGCTTTGAAGTGCGGGTTCGGCCGGAACGGATAGGCCCAGTCGTCGAGGAACGCATAGCTCAGCGCGCCGCTGAAGATGATCGCGTGATCGTAATTCGATTCCGCGAGCGCGCGATCGTGCCGCTGCTTCAGCGTTGCGATGTGTGCGGGATAAAGCTCTGCGAGGCGGTCCTTCATCGCCGCGCAGAATATCTCAATGCATCGCGTGACGGCACGAGGGGCACACCGGCAGCTTGAGGTCGGTCGTGTAGCCGCAGACCGGGCAGACGTTGTACGCGTGCGGCTCTTTCATCGCGTCGAGATTCCGCGCCGCGGCGCTGCAGAGGTTTCCGTGCTCGGTCTCCGCGTCGCGCGTCTGATCGAAGATCGTTGCCACCTCGCTGTCCTTCGCGTCGTCCGCTGCGCGATACGCGTCGAGATAGATGTGGTCACGCTCGGCGAATTCGGCGCTCACGGACGTCTGCAGATTCGCAGATGTACTCCCGACCGAGGGTGGTTTCGTATCATCCGGCGGCAGCGGCAGACCGCGATCGTTCATGACCGCCGTGAAGCGCGCGAGGTGAACGCGCTCCGCTTTCGCTTCGGCGCGGAACAAATCGGCCACACCGATGTACCCCTCCCCCTCGGCTTTGACCGCAAAGGCGTCGTAGCGCGCGATCGCGGCGCGCTCGTTGTTGATGGCGTTGGTCAGAACGCGCTGAACGGCGGGCGAAGTCTTCTCGCCGGCGGCGATGAACAGCAATGAAAACAGAGCAAGACAGATCAGGAGTTTTCGCGTCATGGCGCACGTCCTCCGGCGTCCAATCTGCGAGGTGCGTGCGGCGCCGGCAAGCCAGCCGGTCACGCGAAAGGGGTGACGCGCGCACACAAAAAAAGAGCGCTCCGACCCCGTTGGGATTATCGGTGCGCTCGTACGTCGCTAGCGGCCGCAGTCCGTATTGCTGAAGGCATGCCAGCCACGCCCCTCCGCGCGTCCCGGGACGGGTGGACGTCAGATCCAGCTGCCCATGTATTTGAGCAGCTGGTCGATCGACAGCATGCGCTCCTCGCCGGCCGGAGTGCGGAAAATCGAGTGATACCAGCCCTTCACTTTGACCGGCGTCAGAATCTCGTTTCCGAGCTTCAGCCGTCGCTGCGATCCGAGTTTGAGGAACACGCGCTCGTACGAAGAGCGCGTCAGCCGGCGCGCGCCGCTCCACGGTGGTGCGAGTTTGTCGTCGAGATCGCTCTTTCGACGGCGCGGACCCGGATCGACGCTGACGTCGTGCATCAGAGAGGCGAAATTCTGCAACTCCGGAAGCACGGCGCCCCACCGCGTCGTCCGGCCGACGTCGTCGTACGCGGCGGGGCGGTCGGGAAGGTCCATGAGCGCCGGCGTTTCGCCGCGAAGGACGGAAAAGAGAAGGCGATAGCTGAATGGATCGGAGCAGGCGCGGATCGATTCGCGGAAGCGCATCGCAACCGCGTGCGCGATCTCGCGCAGCGACATCCGTCCGATCGACGTCGACCACACGCGCGCGTTCGGATCGCCGCGAAACGGATTGCGCGGGAACTGAAAATCGCGCGTGAGCCACCCCTTGCGCGTCGCGTGTCTGCCCGGATCGACGCCGGTGAGCATCGGAATGCCGCGACGCTGCAACTCGTCGACGCGATAGCTCGGCCACGAGATCACGTCGCGCACGATGCCGACGAGCAGCGCGACGACGGCGGACATCAGCCCGGGATCGGCCGTGAAATCCGTCGTAATCTCAATCCGATCTCTCCTCGGCCGCACGCCAATGCCGGTCGAGCGGCGGTTCGCGCCGGCGACGATGAGCGGTGCGGGGAGAAGATAGGCGAGCAGCAGAGCGAGCTTCTGGATCGTGCGGTCGCGGCCGCGCTGTTCCCGCGCGAGCTCGAAGGAGATGTTGATGTGACAGCTGAACGCCTGCAGACGAACGCGCCGGCCGCTGCGGAGTTCCCACGCGTCGAGCTGGTCGCGGACGAATCCGATCTGCTCCCACAGGCTGCGGACGACGCGAGCGGTGCATTGCGGCGCGATTTCGATCACCGGCGTCACGACTTCGAGCACGCCGCCGTCGAAGTAGAGCGCGCCGCCGGTCGGCAGCTGCATCGATTTGTTCGTGCGCTTGAGCAGCGGACGATCGACGAATGCCGCCGGCGTGCGCCAGACTTCTTCCGGTGCGACCTCCTCGTCATCGATGAAGACTTTGAATTCCGATTCGAGCCCGATCACCGGCATCTGCAGCTCGGTCGTGTAAGGGAATCGCTCGTCGTATGCCGGCATGACCCGCGGCATCATCCGAGCAAGGCGTGTACCGGGAAGTGAGGACTCCGTGCAGACGCGAAAGATCGCGAAGAGCGGCGAAGAAATCCCCGTCATCGGGCTCGGCACCTGGAAGACGTTCGACGTGGCGGGCGCGCGCGCGCGCCGTCCGCTCGTCGAAGTTCTCGAACGCTTCTCGGCGGCCGGCGGTCGCCTGATCGACAGCTCGCCGATGTACCGCAACGCGGAAGAAGTCGTCGGCGCGCTGTCGTCGCACGTCGCGAGGCCGTTCATCGCCACGAAGGTGTGGACGCGCGGCCGCGAGGAGGGGATCGAGCAGATGAAGCGATCGATGGCGCTTTTGCGCGCGACGCAAATCGACCTCATGCAGATCCACAACCTCGTCGACTGGCGCACGCACCTCGAGACACTGCGCCGGTGGAAGGCAGCAGGAACGATCCGCTGAGGACTGAGGACTTAGGACTGAGGACTGAGGACTGAGAGTGAGGACTGAGGACTGAGGACTGAGAGTGAG
>DATIZY010000297.1:0-4353 GCA_035516895.1 Thermoanaerobaculia bacterium
AGCGGCGAGCGGCGAGCGGCGGGTGGCGGGTGGCGGGTGGGCGGGTGGGCGACACAGCTGACTTCGCCCCCTTCGTGGCGAATGTCACTCCTTCGCTAACCGGATGTTGCGGATGACGGCACCGGTGGGGATATCGATCAACGTTCCCACCATCTTGTCTCCGGTCCGCGTGAAACTGAATCGGATGTGATTGCCGTTGAAGTCGATGTCCGCTGACAGTTTCGTCGCATCAGCATTGACCTTGTACTCCAGCTGCCCTCCCATCTCCGCTTCCTTCCCTCGGATCATCTTGTTCATCGCCATGTCGATGACGCCGGGCTTCGACGGGATGCTGATGTGGTACACCGCAATCTCGTCGTGGCAGGCAGGCCGAACCGACGTGCAGATCGATTCCCCTTTCCACGTGCCGACGAGAAGTGCACGCGGATCGTGTGCGATCGCGAGAAGCGCAGCGAAGAGAATGTGCATGCCGCGATTATGCAAAAAAACGGCGGCGTTGATCGCCGCCGCCGTCGACGAAAGACGTTTCTGCAGGGTCAGTGCTTGACGTGTTTGTTGCGCTCGTGCTGCACGAGATCGCCCGCCGCTGCGCCGATGAGCGCGCCGGTCAGCGGATGATGGCGATCGATGACCGCGCCGGCCACGGCGCCGACGATCGCGCCGCCGGTCTGGCTGTAGTGCTTGCGGTGATAGACCCGATGATGCACGTAGTAGTGACGAACGTGATGCGTGCGGGCGAACGCCGCGTTCGCTGGAGCGAGCACCGCAAGGCTCAGCACCGCGACCTGGATTTTCTTCGAAATGGAGCTCATGAACTGCACCTCCGTGCCCTTCGATTTTGCGAGATAGATGCCTGCTTTCGAGACCGGTAACCTACTGTATACTCGCGGCTTATGCGCCGCTTCCTCACCCTTCTCCTGACGCTGCTTTCGCTTTCTGGCGAGGCCGCTGTACCGGCTCTGGATGAGGCGACCCGGCAGCTCGCTCACGACATTTACAAACAGCTGATCGAGATCAACACCACCGATTCGGTCGGCAACACGACGACGGCGGCCGACGCGATGGCCGCGCGGCTACGCGCTGCCGGATTTCCCGCGCCGGACGTTCAGGTGCTGGCTCCGAATCCGCGCAAAGGCAATCTCGTCGCGCGGCTGCGCGGCTCGACGAGCGAGAAGCCCATTCTTCTGCTCGCGCACCTCGACGTCGTCGAAGCAAAGCGCGAGGACTGGTCGGTCGATCCGTTCACGTTCACCGAGAAAGACGGCTACTACTACGGCCGCGGCACGAGCGACGACAAAGCGATGGCGGCGATCTTCGTCGCGAATCTGATCCGCTACAAGCAGGAACACTTCGTTCCGAGGCGCGACATCATCCTCGCGCTCACCGCCGACGAGGAGACCGGCAATTTCAACGGCGCTTCGTGGCTGGTCAACGAGCATCGCGATCTGATCGACGCCGCGTTCGCGCTGAATGAAGGCGGAGGCGGGCGGCTGCAGGAAGGCCGCCGCGTTTACAACGGCGTCGGCGCCAGCGAGAAGGTCTACGTCACGTTCGCGCTCGAAACGCACAACAAGGGCGGGCACAGCTCCGTGCCGCGTCCCGACAACGCGATCTACGAGCTCGCGAACGGCCTGACGCGCCTCGAGAAGTATCAGTTTCCGGTGAAGCTGAACGAAGTCACGCGCACGTACTTCGAACGCATGTCGAAGCTCGAGGAGGGGCAGTCGGCCGCAGACATGGCCGCGGTGGCGCATGGCGATGCGGACGCCGCGGCGCGGCTGTCGCAGAGTCCCGTATACAACGCGCTGCTGCGCACGACGTGCGTCGCCACTCGGCTCGAGGGAGGCCACGCCGACAATGCGCTGCCGCAAAGCGCGCGCGCGATCGTGAACTGCCGCGTGCTGCCGGGCGAGTCGGCGGACGAGGTGCGCAACACGATCGTGAGCGTGCTGAACGATCCCGGTATCGAAATCAGCTGGGTCGACAAGCCGAAGCCGAGCGCGCCGTCGCCGCTCGATCCCGCGGTGATGCGTCCGATCGAAGAGGTCACGAACGAGTTCTGGCCGGGCGTTCCGGTCATGCCGCTGATGGCCACCGGCGCGAGCGACAGCCTCTATTTGCGCAACGCCGGAATTCCGAGCTACGGCGTCTCCGGGCTCTTCTCCGAGGTCAACGACAGCCGCGCGCACGGGCGCGATGAGCGCGTCAGCATCCCTTCGTTTTACGACAGCCTTCAGTTTCTGTATGTGCTCGTGAAGCGGCTCGCATCATGAAGAAGATTCTCTTCCTCGTTCTCGTGGCATTCGCGGCCTGCTCCACGCCGACTCCGCCGCAGCCCGAAGCCGCGCCGCAGCCGCAAGCGCCGGCCGGGGAGAAGGCGATCGGAACGGTGAAGGTGACCGCGACGATGCTCAATGTTCGCCGCGACGCATCGTCATCGTCCGATATCGTCGCGCAGGTGAGGCGAGGAGAACGTCTCGCGCTCCTCTCCGAATCCCCCGACTGGGACCGCATCCGCCTCGGCAACGGCGACATCGGCTTCGTTTCGGTTCCGTACGTGATCCGCGAGGGAGCGCCGGCGCGTGCGCGGCGCGGCTGCGCTGCCGACGCCGATTACGCCTTCGTGAAGACTCCGACGCCGTCGTTTTCCGACAGCAGCGCGCACGGAATCGTGTCGGTGGAAGCGACGGTCGATGCGCACGGCAACGTGACCGCGACGAAAGTCATCGACAACACGACCGGCGATGAGTCGCTCGCCACGCTCGCCGAGCGCGAGATCCGCGAAGCGAAGTTCTCGCCGCCGGTCCGCAACTGTGTTCCGAAGTCGTTCATCTTCACGTACAAGCGTTCGTTTTAGCTCGCGGTTCGCGGTTCGCCGTTGTGGTCCGTGTTTGTGATTTCCGGCTCGGCGTTCGTGAAGTCCGAATCGGTCAACCGAGGGTTGGTGATTTGTGGTATTTACAACCGCGAACCGCGACCCGGAAGCACGAGCCACGAGCAGCGATGAATATCCGCACCTACGACGCCGAAGCGCAATCGACCGATACGTTCGGACGCGTTCTCTGCGCCGCGCGCGATCAGCATTTCGTCATCGACGGCCCGGTGCAGAACGGCTGTCCGGGCGAGGCGGTCACGCCGCCGGAGGCGTTTCTGGTTGCCGTTGCCTCGTGCGGCATCGAGCTGCTGCAGGTGATCGCGCGCGAGCTCTCGCTGCCGATTCCCTCCGCGCGCGTGCGCATTCACGGAGTCGTCGATCGCGACCATCCGGTGCGGCCCGACGTCACGTTGTTCAACGAGGTGCGGCTGCAGTTCGCCGTGGGCGCTGTCACGCGCGAGCAGGCCCTCGATCTCGTGGAGCGATTCAAGAAACGCTGACCGCTCTACGGCACCGTCGCAGTTGCGACGCCGAGCGTGATCGTCGAAGTGGCGATGGCTGGCGGCTAGTCCAGGCGTCGGCGCTAGGCGTCAGGCGTCGGCGTTAGGCGTTAGGCGTTAGGCGTCAGGCGTCAGGCGTCAGGAGTCGTGTGTCAGGCGTCGGGCGCTGGGCTCCGGCGTTTTAGGTCCCTGGGTGTTCGGCCCGCGGTCTTAGGCCGCCGGTGCCAGGTGTTGGGAGCTTCACGCCTAAGGTTGGGCCCGGGCGTCAGGCAGCTGAGCGGACTCAGATCGAAACTAGCCCCTAACGCAAGCCTAGCGCCTAACGCCTAACGCGCGACGCCTGACGCCTGACGCCCGACGCCCGACGCCTGACGCCTGACGCCTAAGGCCTAAGGCCTAGCGCCTAACGCCTAACGCCAACGACTACTCCTGCGTGATCCGAATCCCCCCGTTGGAAGTGACGAGCTCCATGTGGCATTGGCCTTTACCGATTACAGCCGATTCGCTGGTCGACGTCTCGCTCGAGCTCCTCGACGTCACCGTGTACGGCACCTCGGTTTCGATCGTGCCGTACGTCGTGCGTGTCCTCACCGTGTAGCTGGCGTTCGGCCCGAGCGCGATCCGGATCGGAGCGTAGGTCGTGCGCAGCGAGACGTCGTTGCAGCCGCCGCGAAGCTCGCTGACTCCGATCGCGCCATTCTGGTTCTCGACATCGACACTTCCTTCGATTCCTTTCAGGAACACCGACGCGAAGCTGGTCTTCACGTGCGCATCGCCGTTGATGTCCGACGCCGTCACGCCGCCGTTCGAATTGTCCACGCTCAAACTTCCGCGGATGTGCTCCGCCTTGACCAGTCCGAAGCGCGTGGCGACGCTGAGATCTCCGCTGATGTCGGCGGCGGTGACATTGCCATTCTGGCTCGCGATGCTCGTCGGTCCGCCGATGTTCCGCGCCTCGGTCGAAGCGAAGCTGTTGCT
>DATIZY010000298.1:0-2564 GCA_035516895.1 Thermoanaerobaculia bacterium
CGAGATCCGCGACTTCGATCGCCACCGTCTGCTCGACAACATCGAAAGCCGCGGTTACGAGACCGAGAACTGGGCGACGTCCGATGTGTGGACGCACAGCGCGGTTCTCGTCGACGGCGGGCTCGCCTTCAATGTCAGCGATCCGCAGCATCCGGCGCCGGGACGTGCACGGGAGGTGCAGCTCGCCGATGAAAGATTGGCGTTCGGACCGGAGCGCGTGCTGCTCACGGCGCTCGAGGCGAACGATCTGACGCGCGAGCCCGATGCGATGCTGCACGGCTTCCTGCAGCACGTCGTGCGATTCACTCGCGGCACGACGAGCGTGCGGTTGTGGATCAGCCCCGCGAATTTCTATCCCGCTGCCGTCGATCTGACGCGCGCGCGGCCGTACGACATCTTCTGGGCGCCGTGGGGCGACGTGACGACTCGGATCACATGGAACTTCTGGAACCTCGAGCCGAGCGGCATCCACGTGCCGCGCGAGTGGACGTGGGAGAGCAATGGTCAGCCCGAGAAATCATTAACAATTAATGTGATTAATTTCAATGCGGAGCTCCGCGCGCCGGACGTCGAATCGCTCCGCGACGCCTCGCGCAAACGGATGATCGCGCCGGAGGAGCTTCCGCTCGGCAAAGCGGTCGAGGTTGCGCCCGGCGTCACGCAGATCGCGGGCTTCTGGAACGTCGAGGAGGTCCGCGAGGCCGACGGGATCGTCATCATCGAAGGGCCGATCTCCAACGGCTATTCGGCGAAGGTGCTCGACGACGTTGCAAAGCGTTTTCCCGGCGTGCCGGTGAAGGCGGTGATCACGACGTCCGATTCGTGGCCGCACATCGGCGGCTTGCGCGAGTACGTGGCGCGCGGCATCGACATCTACGCGCTCGATCGGAACGCGCCGATCCTCGATCGTCTCGTCACAGCGCCGCATCGCATGCAGCCCGACGCGCTGCAGAAGCATCCGCGGCGGATGAAGCTGCACCTCGTTTCATCGCCAATGCGATTCGGATCGATGACGCTGATTCCGCTGCGCGAGGTGACCGGCGAGCGGCAGATGGCCGTCTGGTTCCCTCCGTCGCGTCTGCTCTATACGAGCGATCTTTTTCAGAAGCTGCCCGATGGAACGTGGTTCACGCCGCAGTACCTCTCCGAAATGGAGTCGGTCGTCGCCCGCGACCATCTCGATCCGCAGACGATCTTCGGCATGCACTACGGGCCGACCGCCTGGTCCCTCGCGCATAATGCGCATCCGTGAATTCGACCCACGGCTCTTTCGCGATCGTGCTCACCGGCGGCGGCGCGCGCGCCGCGTATCAGGTGGGCGTGCTGCGCGCGATCGGCCGCCGCCTTCCTCAGACGAAGCTCGACATCGTCACCGGCGTCTCCGCGGGCGCCATCAACGCGATCTTTCTCGCGTCGCGCCGCGGGCGGCTGACGGATGTCGTCAACGAGCTCTCGCACGTCTGGTCGGAGCTGGAGCTGAAAAACGTGCTGCGTATCGATTCGCGATCGCTGCTCAGCACGGCGGCGGCGTGGGCGACGAAGCTCGCATCGGGAGGATCGTCGGTCGGCCCGCGCGTTCACGGCCTCGTCGACACGACGCCGCTGCGCGAGCTGCTCGAGCGTTTGTATCCCGAGAACGATGCCGGCGCGATCGCAGGCGTCGCGGAGAACATCGCGCGATGTGAGCCGCGCGCCGTCGCGGTGACGAGCCTCGATTACAACACCGGCCGCACGGTGACATGGGTGACCGGCTGCGAAATCGAAACGTGGGAGCGCCCGCTTCGCCGCAGCGTTGTGACCAACCTGACGGTCGATCACGTCATGGCCTCCGCCGCGTTGCCGTTCATCTTTCCCGCGATTCAGGTGGGCAGGCACTGGCACGGCGACGGCGGCATCCGCCTCTCCGCCCCGCTCTCGCCCGCTCTGCACCTCGGCGCCACGCGTCTGCTTGCAATCTCGACGCATCATCCGAAAACGTTCGTCGAGGCCGACGAGCCGCAGGTCATCGGTTATCCGCCGCCCGCGCAGATTCTCGGTCAGCTCGTGAACGCGGTCTTCCTCGACGTCGTCGATGAAGACGCCGGCCGGCTGGAGCGGTCGAACGAGTTTCTGCGCGCGCTTCCGCCCGATCAGCGCCACGGCTATCGCATCGTCGACTTCGCGATCATCCGCCCCTCCCAGGACCTCGGACGGATTGCAACGCAATACGAGCCGCGCCTGCCGCGCAGCTTCCGCTATCTCACGCGCGGACTCGGAACCAGAGAAACCTCCGATGCCGACTTCCTCAGCCTTCTGATGTTCGTGCCGGAGTATCTGCGGCGGCTGATGGAGATCGGCGAGCGCGACGGCGAAGAGCGCATCGACGAGATCGCGCGGCTGGTCGGCGGGGAATGAACGTCGGGCGCGCGGCTCGCCGGCGGCCGTCAACGTGTCGTGCGGCGGCCGAGGTCGGCCGTTCCGACGAATCCCGCGCTAGGGCTGTTTCGGTGTGAGCGAATCGATGAGCGCCTTCAGCTTCGTGCGTGCGTCGGTCTGGTCCTGAAGGGTGCCGCCGAGGAGTCGGG
>DATIZY010000299.1:0-2499 GCA_035516895.1 Thermoanaerobaculia bacterium
ATCGTCGGCGGATAGTGAATGACGTCGACCAGCTCGAGCTCGGAGCCGATGCCGGGAAACGAGATCAGCGGCTGCTGAAAATCGGGCGAGCCGGCCTGCTTCGCGATGACCGAGGGCCAGCTGTACTGCTGGTGGTTGACATTGAGCGATCCGCTCTCGAAACCGGCGCCGTAGCTGTCGCCGATGACGACGAACCGCGTGAAGTCCGCACTGCCGCGCGCCGCGAGGAGCGGTGCAGCGACGAACGCGATGAGCAGCAAGACGATGCTTCGAATGCGCGTCATGGATTTGGTCTCCTTTTAGAACCGGTAGCCGAGGTTGATCGTCACGAGGTTCGCGTCGGTTTTGTACGAGCCGTTGATGTTTTCGGGGAACACCGCCGTGCCGTTCGTGCCGCGCGATTTGAAGTGCAGTGCGAACTCGGTCGCGTCGACGAGAAACGGTCCGTTGTGCCAGCCGACGCCGAAGCTGACGCCTTCGCGGTCGGCATCGGGCAGCAGCGGCGTGACCGCGGTGACCGGCTCCGGATTGCGGTCGTAGAGTGCGCCGAAGCGAACGTCCCAATGCGCCGCGACCGGATGGTTCGCGCCGAGGCGGTACGACCACGTGCTCTTCCAGTTTTCAGTGCGCGTGATGCTCGCCTGAGGCGTCGTCTGCAGATTGATGTTCAGCGTCTTGAAGCGGTTCCAGTCGTTGCGCACCGCGTCGAACTCGATGTCCCAGTTCGGCACCACGCTCGTTCCGGCCGCGAGATAGAGGAAGCTCGGGAACGGAATCGACGTGGTGACGGGCTGCGTCGGCGGTAGCTGCTGCGCGACGATCGCGTCGAACTGCGCGTTGCCGCTCGGGATCTGCGTTACCGTCGCGGTGCCTTTGAAGTCGACGGTCATCGGCGCGCGGTACGACGCTCCGAGCCGCCATTTCGGCGTCGGCTTGAAGAGCACGCCGATGTTCCAGCCCCACTTGCTCGACCAGTCGCTCGAAAGATAGCTGTCGGCGACGTCGGCATAGCGGCCGCTGAACGGATTGAACACCGGACCGGCGGTTTGATCGAGGATCACGCGCGAGCGGCGATACTCCGCGCCGGCGCCGATCGCCAGGCGTCCGTCGGACGTCTGCCAGGCGATCGCCGGCTCGACCGACACCGTCTTGATGTTCGCGTCGTTCGAAACGTAACGGCCGATCCACGGCTGCTGCCAGTTCGTGCGGAGGCCGAACGGCGAGAACACGCCGACGCCGAACGTGAAGTTGCCGCCGAACGGCATGACCGCGTAGGCGTTCGGCACGACGAACGTGTGCGCGCGATACGCGCTTCCGCGCGAGCCGGCGGTGTAGAGATCGTTCGGATCGCCGGTGAACGAATTCTGGAAGTTGATGAAGGTGTCGCCGAAGATGATCTCGCCCTGTCGCTGCTGGGCGATGCCGGCGACGTTGTAGAAGATCGCGCTCGGATCGTCGGCGGTGGCAGCGAATGCGCCGCCCATCGCGACCGCTTTCGCCCCATGTTCAAAGAGAGCGAAGCCCGATCCGAATGCGGAGGTGGTGATCAGGAGAACTGCGAGGACGATCGGGAGCCGGAGTCTGCTGCGCATCGCGCCCAAGATGAACCTCCTAAGTGTCTCGTTTCGCTTGAGAAACGACCTCGGAAACGGCGCGAATGATACCATCGTGCCTCATGAAACGTCTGGGTGCCCTCCTCATTCTGGCGATCGCTCCGTCCGCGTTCGCGGGCCTAACGTACAAAGCCGAAAGCAACACCGCAGGCATGCAGAACACGACGATCGCGGGGACGGTGAGCATCGACGGATCCCACATGCGCATGGACGTGACGAAGGGCGACAACGCCGTCTTCAGCGACAACTCGATCGTGCTGTCGAACGACGGCGGAAAAACGCTTTCGGTCTACGATCCATCGGCGAAAACCTACTTCGACCTTCAGCTCGACCAGATCCTCGGCGGCTCCAACTCGCTGCTGAACGCGCTCGGCAGCCTCGTGAAGATCTCGTTCGAGAATCCGAACGTCGCGATTCGCGACGAGGGCGCGAGCGAAGCGTTGCAGGGCTATCCGACGCACAAGTACGTTCTCGATGCCTCCTACGACATGAACATCAACGCGATGGGCCAGCAGATGGTGTCGCATCTTTCGATGACCACCGAGAGCTGGACGACCGACCAGCTGTCGTCCGAGATGAGCAGCTTCCTGCAGATGCGCGGCATGCGCACGGGAATCGAGTCGATCGACAAGCTGATCGAAGCGAAGGGCAACATCCGCGGATTTCCGCTCAAAGAAGTCAGCACGATGCACATGGACCAGGGCGCGCAGGACATCACGATGGTCACGACGGCCACGGTGAGCGACATTCAGAAGAAGGACCTCGACGCGTCGATCTTCAACGCACCGGCGGGCTACAACAAAGTGGACGATCCGGTGACGAAGATGATGAAGGCGTTCAAGAAGTAGTTGCCGGTTGACGGTTACCGGTTGACGGTTGCCGGTTG
>DATIZY010000300.1:0-8105 GCA_035516895.1 Thermoanaerobaculia bacterium
GACATCGGCGCGCGTGCGGTTGGTGTCCGGCACGATCAGGAGATCGCCCTCGCCTAATCGGAGTCCGCTGCGGTGCGTCAGAAGGTCCCGCACCGTCATGTGCTCGGTGACGTACGGGTCGTACATCTGAAAGCCGGGCAGACGATCGATGACGCGGTCCGTCCATTTCAATTTGCCGCGATCGACGAGAATGCCCAGCGCAGCGGAGGTGAACGCCTTCGACTCCGAACCGATGGGAAACGCCGTGTGCTCATCGACGGGCGCCTTCGTCGTGATGCTGCGCACACCGTATCCGCGCGCGACCACGGTGTGGCCGTCTTCGACGACGGCCAGGGAAAGCCCGGGTGCGCCGAACGCCGACATTGCCTTCGCGACGTACGCATCGGTGTCGGCGGGTGGCGCGGCATCGATGGCGGCCGTTGTGAAGAGGCAACAGACAGCGAATGCTGCCGCGCGCGATCGATGCGTCATGAAGCACCTCACAGATTCGATCACCGGCTGCTCACTCCGAGGTTCTCGAAGCGCACGTTCAGAATCGGATAGCTGCGCCAATCCTTGTAATCGAAGTGCCACCACTCGGCGGAGTAAACCGTGAAGCTCTCGCTCTCCATCGTCTCGCGGAGAAGGTGGCGATACCAGCGCTGCAGCGACGTGCCTCCCGGATAATCGGCGTAAGCGCGATCGGTGGTCTCGTCGTATGTGCTGACCATCTGCACGGGTTTGCCCGTCTTCAAATCGTAAAGAGTGAGATCGACGGCGCAGCCGCGGTTATGGCGCGAGCCCTCGCTCGGATTCGCGACGAAAATCTTCTTGTCGTCGGGCGTTGCGTCCCAGAACATTTTGGTCACATACCACGGGCGGTACGCGTCGTGGATCAGCAGTCCGTACCCGAGCTTCTCGAGCTTGTGGTGCGCGCGCACCAGCGCCTCCGCCGCGGGGCGCTGCATGAACGCACGCGCCTGCGAGTAAAAGACCGTGCCCAGAAAGTTGTTCGTGGTCGCATAACGGATTTCGAGCCTGATCGTTGGATCGAGCGAGGTAAGCTCGACCAGATCGGGAGCGCGGAATTCTCCGCTCTCTTTCGGCGGCTCGGCAGCAAGCGCTTCCCGGAGCAGATCGGCCATCGGCCGCAGCGGAGTGATGCGGAGTTGCGTCGCACCTTCTTCCGGCCCGACCTTGCGTCGCGGAAAGAGAACGTTCGCAACCGTGACGCCCGTGGCATGTCCGCCCGCGTCGCGCGTAAAGACGAGCCGTCCGCGCGAAGACTTGAATACGTTCGCGGATACCTGATCGAGAGGGTCGAACTCGAACCAGTCGACCAATGCCCAGAGCTTTTTGTCTTTCTCGAGTATGTAAAGAATGTTGGAGTCGGGACCGTACTCGCCGATGAGTCCCATCCATGCGGCACGCGGCGCTCGAGGCTTGGCGCTTGAAACCTTCTCGAGCGTTTTTCCGCCGATGACGATTTCGTCACCGCGCACAAAGATCTTTTCTCCATAAGCGAGCGGGCTGTCGACGATGAGAGCGTCGCCGAGGGAACGGACGCCGACGAAGAGGCCGCCGCTCAGCGGCAGCAGAGAAAGTCTGCCGCCGCTTTCGATCAAGTCGACGCCGTGATCGCCGCTGACGTAGCGGCCGGCGATTCGACGCGCGAGTCCTGGATCGACCGGCGACGTGACCTCAGGCTCGGGAACCGGTTTCTCCTGCCGCGCTGCAAGCATGCCTTTCAAGGCCGCATCGGCGATGCGACGGGTCACCGCCTTCGCAGCGTTTTTCGTCGTAATGACGACGACTCCCAGCTTGTCATCGGGCAGCGCTTCGAGCGACGTGGCGAATCCATAAGTCGAACCCTCGCGGGAGAACCGGCGATGTCCCTCGAACTCGGCGAGGTGGACGCGACCCGCAAACAGTGCGCTGAGGATGTGCCCGAGCTCGCCGACGGTCGTGTACAGGCCCTCCGCCGGTGGCGCATCGAACACCCGGCCGTCAAGCGTCCACATTGTGCCCGTGGCCACCTCGGCCGGCGGGGCGAAGCTGGTGTGAGTCAGGCGAAGAGAATCGAGGATCGAGCGCGGGATGAATGACGTCGAACCCGCGCGATAAACCGTGTCGGCAGTCGCAGGCACCTTTGCTTTGGAGTTGGCGACGCCGAATCCCCGGGCCCAGACGATTTGCTGATCGTCCACCAACGCGATCGAGAGCGCGGGCAGCTCTTTGTCGGCCATCTCGTGCTCGATGAACGGCTCGAGCATCTGCCCGACCGCCGCGTATTGCGAATCGGTCGACGCATGCAGAGCTCCGACACACAGGAGAAGAGTGAGCAGAACGTGTGTTTTCTTCATGTTCCGAATGACTCCAAAGGCTTACGCGCCCGCCAAACCAGGTACACAGGCGCTCCAAGAAATACGATCGCGAGCCCGATGGCAGCGGGACGCGGCTGCGCAATGATGGTGTTCGCCACCAGTGCGGCTGCGGCCGCAATGAACAGCAGCGGCGTCCAGGGATAGAAAGGGACACTGTAAGGCCTGGGTTGATCGCGCCTCTCTCGCCGATACACGAAAATGCTCGCGGCAGCGATGCCGTAGAAAAGCCAGCCCGTGAAAACCGTGTACGTAAACAACTGCTGAAACGTGCCGGTGATCGCAAGAATCGCTGCCCAGGCCGATCCGGAGACGACAGCGAACGCCGGCGTACGAAAACGCGGATGGACCTCGGCCAGCTTCCGGAAGAAGAGTCCGTCCTTTGCCATCGCGTAATAGACGCGAGAGCTGGTGAGGATCACGCCGTTGACCGCGCCGAAGATCGAAATCGCAATGGCGATGGCGATCAGCTTCGCGGAACCCGGCCCGATGAGGGTGGCCACCGACGCTGCCGCCGCGCTTTTCGATTCGGCGAGAGCCGCCGGGGCCAGCGCTGCAAGATAGCCGAGGTTCGCAAGGAGGTAGACGGCGGCGAGGGATGCCAGACCGATGAAAAACGCGCGGGGAAAGTTGCGCTGCGGATCGAGGGTCTCGCCGGCGCTGAACGTCGCGTATTGCCATCCCTCGTATGCCCACAACACGCCGAGCATGGCCAGCCCGAAGCCCGACCAGAGAGTCGCGTCCGATTTGGCGGGCCATGCATGCGCAACGGCGTCGCCGGAACTTCGTCCGAGCAACAACAGAACGACGCTCATCAGCGCGATCGATCCGACCTTGACGGCCGTCATCCAGTTCTGCAGGTTCGAGCTCTGGCGCGTGCCGCGCACGTTCACGATCGTCACGAGCGCGAGCATGCCGACGCCCAGCAGCTTCGCCGTCGCCGAAGACATGGGAACCACCTGAGCGATGTTGGCGCCGAAGGCTGACGCGAGCGCGGCGTTCGCGCCGCCTCCGATCGCGAAGAAGAGCGCCCACCCGAACAGAAAAGCGGGAAATGCTCCGAAGCAGTCGCGGAGATACACATAGATCCCGCCCGCCTTGGGATTCGCGGCGCTCAACTCGCCGAAGGTGAGCGCGCCGAGCATCGACAACGCTCCGCCGGCGATCCACGCCAGCAGGGCGGGAAGAACGGACCCGTGCACCTGGGCCAGCACGGCGCCGGGGACGAGGAAGATCCCCGAGCCGATCACCGTGCCGATGACCAGCAGTGTGAGATCGCGAAGGCCGAGCGTGCGCGGCAGTCCCTGGTCCAGGTTTCCTCCTCATCCCGTGGTGGGCCGGCAAACCCGCGGTCACGAGACGAGCGCGATTCGACCGCACCGCGGGCCGGAACCGCTTGTACAACGCCGGTTGCGCGATGTCAATGTTGTCGCAACAATTGTTGCTTGCCGACTCCGCGCCGCGGCCGTTCCTGATAGAAACGGTCGCCGGCGAAGTACTCCTCCTCGCTCTGGCGCAGCTTCGACAGCGACCGGCTGGGCCGGATCTGGGAGCAGGCCGTGAGGATGGCGTCGATGACCGCGACCGGCGCCACGTACGAGCCCGTGAAGAGAGGGCTGCCGATCGGGGCGATCAGATGGCGGTCGCAATGCAGCGCGATGGGCGTCGCCGGGCCGTCGGTGATGCCGAACGTCGGCACGCCTCTTTCGCGCGCGCTGATGGCCGCCTCGACCGACTCCCGCAGACATCGCCCGAAGCTGATGACGATCAGCAGATCGCTCCGTCCGAGCACCCGGACCTTGTGTCGCACATTTCCCGCGCTGCCCACCGGTGCTTCGGCGCTGAAGCCGAGCGGTACCAAAGCGTAGGCGAGCAACCACGACAGCGAGGCAGCGAGGTCGACTCCGACGACAAGGATGTGCGACGCCTTGTGAATCTTTCGGGCGAGGTCGGTCACCGCATCGGTGTCGAGGCGCTTCTTCAGCCTCGTCACGTTGTCGAGATCGCGATCGAGGCTGCGCGTGATGTGGTCCGCGACGGTTCGCCCTTTTTTCGTTTCCGCTTTCAGCACCGCGTAGGGCGTGACGCGCGCAAGGAAGTACTGCCGAAGATCCGTGGCGAAATCGGCAAAGCGTTCGTAGCCGAGGACCTGGATCGTCCGAACGATCGTCGAGGCGTCGACGCGGAGCAGCCTGGCCAGCTCTCGCGACGAGAGAAAGAATGTCTCGTCGGCCCTCTCCATGACGGTCTCCATCAGCTTGTGCCGCTTCGGACTGAGGCGGCGGCGATTCTGTTCGAGGCGCACGTCGAGGGGAACGGCGGTGCGGGTGCTCATGCCGCGACGATAACATGCGGCCGATCCCCTCTGCAACGATTGTTGCGACAGACTTCGCACGTGTTGCGCGCCGCACGTGTTGCGTGCCGCACGTGTCATCGCGAGCGTAGCGAGGGACCCGGGGGCGCGGGCGGCTCGACGATCGCGCCGCCCTTCCCCCCAGGTTCCTCGCTTCGCTCGGAATGACAGACGTTATCGCGGCGCCACGTAGCCCGGCCCCCGCACCACCCGCCCGGGCTTCGCACCGGTGTGCTCGCCATCGCGCAGAACCTGGACTCCATTGACGAACACATCGCTCACGCCGGTGGAGTACTGGTGCGGCTTCTCGAAGGTGGCGTGATCGGCGACGGTGTCGGGATCGAAGACCACGACATCCGCGAAGTAGCCGGGCCGCAGAAATCCGCGCCGATCGATTTTGAGATTCGTCGCCGGCAGGGACGTCAGCCTGCGAACAGCCTCCTGGAGCGGGATCACCTTTTCCTCGCGCACGTACTTGCCCAGCAGGCGCGCGACGTTGCCGTACGCCCGCGGATGCGGATTCGATTTCAGGAACACGCCCTCCGGAGCCGGCGAACCCTCGTCCGATCCGAATGACACCCACGGTTGTGCGATCCCTTTGCGGATGTTCTCCTCCGACATGAGAAAGAAGATCGCGCCGGTCGCGCCTTCATCTTCGATCACCAGATCGATCGCCGTCTCTTCCGGCGATTTTCCGCGCATCCCCGCCACCTCGCCGAGCGATTTTCCGGTGAGAGGTTTGAGGGAGTTGCTGCCGAAGGCCGCGAGAATGATGCGCTCCGGCGACCCGGCGAGCAGTCCGAGGTTTTCCCATGACTCGGATGGTGTGCGCATCTCGGCGACAATGCGCCGGCGCAGCGCGGGATCCCGAAGGCGCTCGATCATCTTCTTCAAACCGCCTTCGTGCGCCCAGGGAGGAATCATCGCGTCGAGGCCGGTCCCGCCGGCGGTGTATGTGTACATGTTCGCGCTGATCTTCAGGCCCGCGGCACGCGCGTCGTTCACTTTCCGGATCGCAGCGTCCATCCTGGGCCAGTTCGCTTCTCCGGCCGCTTTGAAGTGATAGATCTCGGCGGGGACGCCTGCTTCGCGAGCGATCGAGATCACTTCATCGATGGCTTCGAGCAGGTGATTGCCTTCGCTTCGGATGTGCGAGATGTACATGCCGCCGGATTCACCGGCCGCTTTGCACAGCTCGATCAGCTCGGGTGTGGCGGCATACGTTGCCGGCGCGTAAATCAGCGCGGAGCCGACGCCGAGGGCGCCCTCGCGCATGGCCTGTCGGACGAGGTCCTTCATCCGTTCGAGCTCCGCGGCATTGGGCGCGCGGTTCTCGTAGCCGAGTTCGTGGATGCGAACGGTTGCGGCGCCGACGAAGGACGCGACATTGGGAGAGATCCCGCGGCGAACGAGATCGTCGAGGTACTCGCCGAGCGTCGTCCATTCGATGTCGTACTTGAAATCCGTCTGCTGTTCGCGCGCTTCTCGTTTCATCGCTTCGGTGAGCGGCCCCATGGACCAGCCCTCGCCCATGACCTCGAGCGTCACGCCCTGATGAATGTCCGACTGGGAGCGGCCGTCGATGATGAGCGATTCATTCGCCCAGCTCAGCATGTTGATGAAGCCGGGAGCGACCGCGCGTCCGTGCGCGTCGATTTCGACGGATCCTCGCGCACGTCCGATGTCGCCGACGGCGGCGATCGTATCGCCTTGGATGGCGACGTCGCCGCGCCGCGGCGCGGATCCGCTGCCGTCGTAAATCCATCCGTTGCGGATCACCGTGTCATAACGGGCCGGAACGGGAGCCGTCGCACAGCCCAGCGCCAGGGCAACGAGCACGAGGAGATGTCGATGCAGTCGTTTCATGGCCGGCGACTCTATCGCGCCGGGCGCTGATGTCAACAAATGTTGTTTTTGTTTGACGTGCTGCAACAAAGGATGTAGATAGGAGCGCACAGCAGCAGAACGGAGGCAGCATGCGATATCGCACGATGATCCTGGTGGCGGTGGTGCTTTCCGCGTTGATGGGCGGACCGGCCCTCTGGGCTCAGGCGAACGCCACGCTCCGGGGGAAAATCACCGATACGAGCGGCGCACCTCTCCCGGGCGCGGTCGTGACGGTGACCGGCGAACGAGGCTCGAGAACGGCGACCGCCGACAAAACAGGCTTTTTTCAGATTCCGGATCTGGCGCCCGGCCATTACCGGCTGAGCGCATCGCTCGACACCTTCGCTCCCGAAGCGAGAGACATCGAGGTTCGCGCGGGCCAGACCCTCACGCAGAACCTCAGGCTGGCGCTCGTGCCCTACAGTGAGAATGTCGTCGTGACCGCACAGAAGCGTACGGAGACGCTCGTGGAGGTTCCCGCTTCGGTGGCGGTTCTTCCCGGCGACACGCTCGAAGAGCGTCATGTCGAGAACCTTCAGGACCTCGCGTCGCTGGTCTCGGGCCTGACGGTGACTGGCGACGAACCGGGCACGACGCGTCTCACACTGCGCGGAATCAATACCGGTGGTGTCGCGTCCACCGTGGGCGTTTACAGCGACGACGTGCCGTTCGGATCGAGCAGCGGCCTCGCCAACGCCGCGGTGCTGGCCGCCAACTTCGACACGTTCGACCTCGCGAGAGTCGAAGTGTTGCGCGGCCCGCAAGGCAGCTTGTATGGAGCGAGCTCGCTTGGCGGCGTCCTGAAATACGTCATGAATCAGCCCACCACCGCCGGGTTCGAGGCGAGACTCCTCACCACGTCGGACACCGCCGAGGGCGGCGGCACCGGATACTCTG
Organism: Thermoanaerobaculia bacterium; assembly: GCA_035516895.1. Classification (GTDB taxonomy): domain Bacteria; phylum Acidobacteriota; class Thermoanaerobaculia; order Gp7-AA8; family Gp7-AA8; genus Gp7-AA10. The sequence continues at coordinate 7,498 of DATIZY010000300.1, forward strand.
TGAAGGGCCTGGCGAACGTCCCGCTCAGCGATCGATTTGCACTTCGTGCCACCGGCTTCTACCGCTTCGACGATGGCTTCATCGACTCGATCGGGAACAATCCGATCGCGAGCCTGACGAATCCCGCCGTCAACATCATTCACGGCACGCGCGTCGCGAGCAACATCAATACGGCCACGAGCTCCGGAGGGCGACTCTCCGGGTTGTACGCACCGTCGGAGAAATTCTCGCTCCTCCTGACCGAGCAGATGCAGGACATCAAGAGCGGCGCGCCGACGGTGGTCGACGCGGACCCCGTCACTCTCAGGCCGCTGGTGAACGGCGAGGTGCAGTCCTCGTACTACGAGCAGCCGGTACGAACGAAGTATCGAATCTCCAGCGCGACCGCGAACTGGACTGTTGGTGCCGCCACTGTCGAATCGGTGACGAGCTACGCCACATTCGAGCAGGACTTGCACCTCGACGCGACGATCGCAAGCGGTCTCACCGGCGGTCCTCCGCTGGCTTCCGTGGTGACTTCTTTCTTCGGGAATGATGTGACAAGGCCGCTGAGTGCCCGCCTGCCGCAGACGACCAGCACCGACAAGCTTTCTCAGGAGCTGCGTCTC
>DATIZY010000301.1:0-4218 GCA_035516895.1 Thermoanaerobaculia bacterium
GATGTCGTTGAGATCGTAAGGATAGGTCACGAAGCTTCCGTTGTATGGACTGAGAAAAGCGACGACGAAGTCGTCGAGCGATTTGTGATCGTTCGTGAGCTCACGGATCTTCGTGTCGGCGTCGAGCCAGATCAATTCGCCTTCGGTGTAATAGTTTTCCGGAAGCTGCCAGCTGACCCAGGTCACCGGACGGCGCTCGGAGACCGTGGGTTGATTCGTGGTATCGACGAGCGGACGCCATTCGCGGCCGGGCGTGATCTCGAATCCGGCGGCGACGCGCGCAAACACGTACCGTGCCTGTTCCGGCGTGCGCATTCCCGAGCGCGCCGAAAGCACGCTCCCCCAGTACTGCGTCATGCCCTCGTAAACCCAGAGGAGGTCGTCGCGCATCGGCACGTTGAAGTTCGGCGTCCAAAGGTCCGCTGGACGGCGGAACTTTCCGTTCCAGGAATGCGTGTACTCGTGCGCGAGCAGGTCGCTGTGCATGCCGCCGCGTTCCCATTCGGTGAAGTAATTCGGGCGCGAGCCGTCTTCGCTCGACTGATGATGCTCGAGTCCGATGCCGCCGACTGTGCTGCTGAGCAGCAGAAGGAAATCGTAGTGATTGTAATGATGCGACTGGTACAGCTTGTCCGCCTCGGCGGCCAGGTTCTTGTGCTTCTCGAGCGCGTCGGGCGAGATGTTGAGATCTTTCTCGTCGTCGCCGAAAACGTTCAGGCGAACGATGTCGGTCGGCGACGGCGAAAGGTCGACCTGCTTGTAATGGATGCCGGCATAGAGCGGCGAATCGACGAGCGTGTTCAGAGGCGTCCGCTGGAACTTCACGATCGATGCGTCCGCCGACGCCGTCTCCAGGGCCGTCGCATACTTCCAGCCTTGCGGGAGTTTCAGCGTCACGTCGAAGGGAATGTCGCGCGAGAAGAAGCCCGCCGGATACATGAGGACCTCGTTCCACTCCAGATCGACAATCGCGTCCGACCACTCGATTCGGCCTTCGGCAGGTTTGACCGCCGAGAGGTAATCGAATTGGAGCGCGACCGTCTTCGCGCCCGTGGAAAGAGGAACGTGGAACGCGTAGACGTTGATCTGATCGCGGATCCACTGCACGCGTTTTCCATCGACCGTCGTGACGACTCCGGCGATGCGCGAGATCGGCCCGGTCGGCGAGTGCGTCCCGGGCAGCCATTGCGGATAGAGCAGCACGAGCTCTTTCGCTCCGCGCGCAACGGGAATCTCCTCGCGCACGTGCGCGACGCGATCGGTGACGTTGGTCAGATCGACGTCGAGCTGCAGCGGTCCGACGTATGGCTGATCGACGGGAGCGACGATCGGCGGCGGCATCGGCGCCGGTTGCGGCGGCGGAGGATTCTTGACCGTTTGTGCGGTCAGCGTCGCGGCGGCGAAGGCGGACAACGAGAAAACAAGTGTGCGCAGATTCATGGCGGCGAGAGTGTATGTCGAACCGGGAGGGTGGCCGCAATCCCCGGCCCAACGACCGGTTTGCCGGTCGCGCACAAAGCAAGATCAGCAGAATCGCTAGTCGTTTCATGAGGCGACGGTAGCTGCGGCCGGGCTGCGGTTTTCAGCGGGCGGCGGCAACGATGCAGCGAACGGTCGCGCCTGTCGTGGCGGCTTCGTTCCCGAATGTGCGGCGCCTCGCACAGGCCGCGGTGTTATGCTCGCGCCACATCGCCGGGATCACGCAGCCCGCCTCGACCCCGCATCTCATGTTGAGGAGAGTGCAATGAAACGCTCTGCAGCACTGCTGTTCGCCGCGGTTTCCCTGACGGCCGGTTTGCCCGTTCGCGCCGCGGCACCGCCGGAATCGCTGATGAGTAAGCTCGAATGGCGCGGCGTCGGACCGTTCATCGGCGGCCGCGTCGTCGCCGTCGCGGGCGTTCCCGATCAGCCGAACCATTTCTATATGGGCGCGGTGGACGGCGGCATCTGGGAGAGCACGAGCTACGGCGTCAAATGGAAAAACATCAGCGACGGGTGGCCGAGCTCGAGCGACAGCATCGGCGCGCTCGCGGTCGCGCCGTCGAATTCGAACATCCTCTACGCCGGCACAGGCGAGAGCGACATCCGCGGCGACATCATCACCGGCGACGGTGTCTTCAAATCGACCGACGCGGGCAAGAAGTGGACGTACGCCGGATTGCGCGAAACGCACACGATCATGGATCTCGTCGTCGATCCGCGAAATCCGGACGTCGTCTATGCCGCGTCGATGGGTCACGTCTTCACGTCCGATCCGGACCGAGGCGTGTTCAAAACGACGGACGGCGGGAGGACGTGGCAGAAGATCCTCTTCATCGACGACAAGACCGGAGTCGTCGATCTGACGATGGACGCGCACAACCCCGACATCCTCTATGCCGCCGCGTGGCAGGCCTACCGCACGCCATGGCAACTTTCGAGCGGCGGTCCGGGCAGCGGGATTTACCAGACGACCGACGGCGGCGCGCATTGGACGAACATCACGAATCGTCCGGGCCTGCCCGCCGCGCCGCTCGGCAAGATCGGCATCGCCGTCGCGCCAAGCGATTCGAATGTGCTCTACGCGATCATTCAGGCGAAGGACGGCGGTCTCTTCCGCTCGACTGACGCCGGCAGGACGTGGACGCGCGTCAACGATAACTGGGAGCTGCGGCAGCGCGCGTTCTACTACACCGTGGTCTTCGTCGATCCGAAAGACGCGAACACGATTTACATGCCGCAGGTCGTCGCGCTGATCGTCTCGCACGACGGCGGAAAAACGCTGAAGCGTCTGCACACGCCGCACGGCGACAATCACATCGTCTGGATCAATCCGAACAACACGAACATTCTGCTCGAGGGGAATGACGGCGGCGCGACCGTCTCGGTCGACGGCGGCGAGACCTGGAGCGAAGTACACAATCAGCCGACCGGCCAGTTCTACTCGGTCAATCTCGACGACCGGTTTCCGTTTCATCTTTACGGCGCGCAGCAGGATGAAGGCTCGATCGAGGGCCCGAGCGCTTCGTCGTCGCACTCCATCGGCCTCGCCGACTGGCACCGTGTCGCGTACGGCGAGAGCACGTTCGTCGTCCCGCAGCCTGGAAATCCCAAGATCACTTACGGAAGCGGCTACTTCAGCATTTTCCTGAAGCACAACGCCGACACGGGCGAATACGAGAGCGTCAGCCCCTGGCCGCATTATCAGGAAGGCGCGTCGTCGGGTGAGCTGAAGTATCGCCTGGCGTGGACGCATCCGATTCTCTTCGCGCCGGCGAATCCGAACGAGCTGCTGGTCGGTGCGCAGTCGGTGCTGAAGAGCGACGATCACGGCCAGACTTGGCAGTCGATCAGCCCCGACCTGACGCGCAACGAGGCGTCAAGCGAGGCGCCGAGCGGCGGGCCGATCAGCCTCGATCAGTCGGGAGCGGAGATCTATCCATATATCTCTGCGCTCGCATCGTCACCGCTCGACGCGCAGGTGATCTGGGCCGGATCCAGCGACGGACTCGTCCACGTCACCAGCGACGGCGGCGCGCACTGGCAGGCGATCACGCCGCCCGCGCTTCCGCAGTGGGCGCAAATCAGCTCCATCGAGCCGTCGCACGTCGATAAAGCGACCGCATATCTCGCCGCGAGCCGTTACATGTGGGACGACTTCGCGCCTTACGTCTACAAGACGACCGACTTCGGACGCACGTGGACGGCGATGAATAGCGGCGTACCCGGCGATGAGTATGTGATGGCCGTCCGCCAGGACCCCAACGATCCCGACCTCCTCTTCCTCGGTGCCAAGAACACGGTGTACGTCAGCTTCGACGGCGGCGCGCAGTGGCAGCCGCTGACGCTCAACCTTCCGCACGCGCAGGTGCGCGATGTCCAGATCGATCCGCGCCAGGGCGATGTCGTCATCGCCACGCACGGCCGTGCGTTCTGGATCCTCGACAATCTCACGCTTCTCGAGCAGCTCACGAAGATGCCGCAGAGCGGCGGATCGGAGACCGTGCTCTTCGCGCCGCAGCAGGCGTGGCTCTCGCCGGCGTACGGCGCGCCCGAAAATCCGCGATTCGCCGAGGGCGCGGGAAAGAATCCGCCGTTCGGCGCCACCGTTTTCTTCCGCGTCCCCGACAGCTACGACGGAAAGACTCCGGTGAAGCTCGACTTCACGGATGCAAACGGACATCTGATCCGCAGCTTCGATCTGCATCTCGCCACCAAGGAAGACAAGGAAAAGCGCGA
>DATIZY010000302.1:0-10942 GCA_035516895.1 Thermoanaerobaculia bacterium
CTTGTTGGGTTGCTGCTGGTTCCTCCGCTGTGGGCGCAAACGGGCGCTTCCATGACCACGGCGACCCTGACCCGCGATGATCAGATCGCGCTCGCGGCGCCGACGTGGAGCGGCGAAACCGGTCTGTTCACCACTGTGACCGCGAACACTCTGCACCAGGGTGATCTGTCGTTCGGCATCTACGCGCAGAACTGGCGGCTCACTGCCGGACCGGCACGCGAGTTCGTGCCGCCCTCCGCGCGGTCGTACAAAGATTACGGTTACGACCTCGACCGCGTCAGCGCGTCGATCGGCTACGGTCTGACCGACCGTTGGGAAATCAGCGGCATGCTGCCGTACGACCGCATCCGCGGCCAGGGCGGCGATCGCGCCGGCTTCGTCAACGGCTGGCTCTATCAGGGACGCTTCAGCGACAGCGGCATCGGCGATGTGCATCTGGCCACGAAGTTCGCCCTGTCGCGGACGGCGCCCGGCGGCGGTCTGGCGCTGTCTCTCTTCACCGATCTGCCGACGGGCAACAAAGACAGCGGCATCAGCTCCGGCAACGGCAAATACGGCCTCGGCCTCCACTGGACGGGAGGAATCGCAACGCTCGCCGCATCGTACGCGGTGGTCTCGAACCGCAACGCGAGCCATTCCAACTTCCCGATCGGCGCACCGACGGATGTCACGCTGCCCAACGAGATTCACATCGATGGCGGCCTCAACATCCCGCAGGGCTGGTGGCACGCCACGAACTGGGTCAACGAGCTGAATGCGATCCTCTACACCGGCGGCGATCGCAAGCCGAAGTCGCCGATCTTCCTCGTCACCGGACTGCGGCACTGGTTCGGCGACAGCGGATGGGCGCTCAACGTCGCCGGCCGCTGGAACGTCGCCAAATTCTCCTACGACAGCGATGAATGCCGCGTGACCGAGCTCTCGGACTGCGGCGTCAGCGGCCTCGTCGGTCTCACGTACGCCCCGCTGCATCTCGCGAAGGTGGCTCCGCCGCCGCCTCCGGCACCCGCTCCGGTTCCGCCGCCTCCGCCGCCACCGGCTCCGGCGCCTGCGCCGGTCCCGCCGCCCGAGGCGCCGCCGGTCACCCCGCCGCGCGTACCAACAGAGATCCGCACCGACGAGATCCACTTCGAGAGCGGCTCGGCGCGTCTGACGAACATCGCGAAAGCGATCCTCGATGACGTCGCCCTCCGCATGAAGCAGGAACCGACGTCGACGGCAATCGTCATCGGCTACACCGACAGCAGCGAGGCCACGGGTCCGAACGCCGATCTCGATCGCCGCAGAGCCGAAGCGGTCCGCGATTACCTCGTCAGCCGCCACGGCATCGATCCGTCGCGCATCACAATCGAGGGACGCGACGCACGCGAGCCGGTCGGTGACAACAACACGGCAGAAGGTCGTCTCAAGAACCGCCGCGTCGTCATCCGGCTGATGCTGCCGTAACGACAACGCTCATCGAAAACTGTGAAGGGCAGCCGCGAGGCTGCCCTTCGCACACATCAGGAATCAGTGATGAGTGATCAGGACTAAGGATTGAGTCCCCACCCGCCGCGAACAGCCAAGGGCCGGGTGGTGGCACTCAGTCCTTAGTCCTCAGTCCTTTCAACTGTGTAAAGTGCTCACGCCGAAACAACGCCAGTTCCTGAAGTCGCTTGCGCATCCGCTCTCGCCTGTCGTCCGCGTCGGAAAAGGCGGTGTGACGCCGAACATCGTCGAGGAAACGAAGAAATCCATCCTCGCGCACGAGCTGATCAAAGTGCGATTCGAGCTGGAGGACGCATCGTCGCGGCGCGAAGCCGCTCGAGAGCTCGCGCGCGCGACCGACGCGGAGCTGGCGGGAACGATCGGCAAGCTCGCGATCTTCTACCGCCGGCGCGACGAGAAGCCGAAGATCAAGCTGCCGTAGGAGATCGCGCGGTCCGGCGAGAGACCGGACATTACGTGGCCGGCTCCCCGTCCGGCGTCTTCGTAAACTCGCTGCGGTACTTCAGCACGTTCTGCACGTACTTCATCGTCTCGCGGAACGGAGGCACGCCGCCGAATCGCCGCACCACGCCTTCGCCGGCGTTGTACGCGGCAAGGATCTTGTTTTCGTCGCCGTCGAACTGATCGGAGAGGTACTTGAGGTACTTCGCTCCCGCGGCGATGTTCTGCTCGGGATTGAGCAGATTGCTCGCACCCATCCAGTGGCCCGTCGATGGAAGCAATTGCATGAGGCCGACAGCCCCGGCGTTCGATTTCACGTCCGGCTGGAATCTGGATTCCTGTTTGATCACCGCCGCGACGAGCTCGGGCGCGAGGTCGTTCTTCTGCGCTTCCTGCTGAATGATCGGAGCGAACGGAACGGTCGGATCGAACAACGACTCGACGCTCGTCGCAACGGTCTGCGCGACACTCTTCGTTTCGAGGATGACCGGCGCGGCGTGCGCTTTCGGCGGCGGGCCGGCCATCCCGAGCGGGAGCGCGCTCGCGACGCTGAACGCCGTCGCAGCCGCGAAAAGCGCCGCCCACGCACGAAGTCGCTTCGCGCTCATGAGTTCCCCTCCTTTCGTGATTTGCCTGTAAAACAAACCGGAGAGGGCCGCTATTCGTACCGAAGAGCTTCGATCGGGTTCAGCCGTGCCGCCTGCTGTGCCGGGTACGAGCCAAAGAAAATCCCGAGGGCGCACGAGAAGACGAGCGAGAGCAGCACCGTCTGCGGCGGAATGATCATCGGCCAGCCGAGAAGGTGCGAGAACGTCGACGACGCGAGAAAGCCAACCACGACACCGCCGAGCCCGCTGAGCGAGGTCAAGAGCGATGTCTCGAGCAGGAACTGCAAGCGGATGTCGCCGCGGCGCGCGCCGATCGCGCGGCGCACTCCGATCTCGCGCGTCCGCTCCGTCACCGTGACCAGCATGATGTTCATGATTCCGATTCCACCGACGATCAGCGAGATCGAGGCGATGCCGGCGAGCAGAATCGTGAACGTCCTGCTCGTCTCCTCCTGCGCCTGCAGCAGCTCCTCGGGCGAGCGGAGATTGAAGTCGTTCGGAGCGTCGGCGCGGAGATGGTGGCGCTGACGAAGAAGCCGCGTGATCTGGTCGCGCGCCGGTTTGATCGCCTCCGGCGACACGGCGGAGCACATGATGTCGTCGAGCCAGTCGATGCCCTTGATCTTGTGCATCGCCGTCGTGTACGGCATGAACATCGTGTCGTCCTGATCCTGACCCGTGGCGGTCTCGCCCTTCGCCTTCAGCACGCCGACAACGCGAAAGGGAATGTCGCGAACGCGAATCGTTTTTCCGATCGGATTTTCATCGCCGAACAGCTGGGTCACGACGGTTCTGCCGAGGAGGACCACGTTCGCGGACGTCTGAACGTCGCGCTCCGTGAACGGTGCTCCCTCTTCGACCGGACAGCGGCGGATGCTCAGGAATTCGGGCGCAACTCCACGATAGCCCGTGTACCAGTTCGTATTGCCGTAAATGACCTGGATGTGCCCGTCGACGTTCGGCGAGACGAGTTTGATGAGCGGGACCGTCTGCTGAATGGCGCGGACGTCGCGCAGGGTAAGCGTCTTCGTCGCGCCGGTGCCGGTCCGAATGCCGTTGACGTTGCGGCTGCCGGCCTCGATCCAGACAAAGTTGTCGCCGAGGTTCTGAAGCTGCTCCCGGATGCGGTCGGAGCCGCCCTCGCCGATCGCAACGGTGCAGATGAAAGCCGCAATTCCGATGATGATGCCGAGCATCGCCAGAGCGGTGCGCATTTTGTTGCGCAGCATCGCGTCGTAAGCGACGTGGAGGATCGTCGCGAAATCGCCGACCTGCATCGCCCCGATATAATACGCAACCCATGCCTCGGAAGTGGCGGCGTTCGGCGGTCCTTGTCGCCGGCGCAATCGTGATCCTGGCGCTGCTGATTCTTGCCCTTCGCCGGCCGGGCAACGAATCGAGGTACGTGACCGCGCCCGCGACCCGCGGGTCGGTGGTTGCGACGGTCGAAGCGACGGGGACGATCAATCCGCTGACGACGGTGCCGGTCGGCTCGTACGTCTCCGGGACGATGAAGTACATCTTCGCCGACTTCAACACGCACGTTCACGCGGGACAGGTACTCGCGCAGATCGATCCGGCGGTGTACGAGGCGCGGGTGATCGAAGCGCGCGGCAGTCTCGATCGTGCGGAGGCGAATCTCGACACCGCCAACGCGGCGGTGAAAAAGGCCGATGCCGATCTCACGTACGCGCATGCGAACGCGAAGCGCATCGGCAATCTGCAGCAGCAGGGTCTCGCGGCGCTCGATCAGCGGCAGCTCAGCGAATCGACGGCAGAACAGGCGAAGGAAGCGCGCAATCAGGCCCTCGCGCAAGTCGAGCAGGCGAAGGCGGACGTCACTGCAGCGCGCGGCGCGCTGAAGGAAGCGGACTCGAACCTGCAGTACTGCACGATCACTTCGCCAGCGGACGGCGTGGTGATCGCGCGCAATATCGCCGTCGGGCAGTCGGTCGCCGCGTCGCTGCAGGCGCCGAATCTTTTCACGATCGCCGAAGACTTGAAGCGGATGCAGGTCTACGCGAAGACCGACGAATCCGACACGGGCTTCATCCGGCCGGGCACCGACGCGACGTTTCAGGTCGACGCGTTTCCGACCGAGACGTTCCACGGGCGGGTCACGGCGATCCGTTTGAATGCGTACATCGTGCAGAACGTCGTCACGTACGACACGATCATCGACTTCGACAATCCGGACGAACGTTTGCTGCCCGGCGAGACGGCGTATGTGACGATCTCGACCGGCCGCGCCGACAACGCGCTGCTCGTACCGAATGCGGCGATCTCATTCACGCCCGATCTTCCGCAGAGCGATCTGCAGCGGCTGTATCACAAGTACGGCATTCCGCCGGCGGCGTACACGTCGCATCGCAGCAATCAGCAGGTCGTGTGGAAACTCGTGGAGGGGAATCTTCGTCCGATCGCCGTTCGGGCGGGATTGTCCGATTCGACGTCGACGCAGGTCATCGCGGGCGACGTCACGCAAGGCGATCAGCTCATCACGGCGTCGATGAGCGGCACGAGCGGGTCGCAGCAGGGCCGCTCGCCGATTCCGGGGCCAGCGAGGCGCCGATGATTCTTGCGCTGCTGCTGGCCGCCTCACTCGTGCCGAAGGATCAGTTCTTCATCATCTCGTCGATCGACGCGGCGAAGAGTCAGCTCGTGCTGAAACGTCCGACGGAAACAACGGCGCTCGCGACGCTCACGCCGTCCACGGAGATCCGCGGCGAACACGGCGAGAAGCTGGGCGTGACGGATCTCCGGTCGGGCGACACGGTGTACGCGGTTGTGAAGGATGAAAACGGGGTGCTGGTGCTGGTGAGCGTGCGCCGCGGCCCGATGACGGTCGAGGAGCTGCACCGCCGCTATCCGCTCTGATTGGGGTCAGGTCTGTCCTTCGTCTTTTTTTCTACCGATGGTAGACCTTCGAGAGAAATACCAGGGTTGAGTTGCGCCCGCGATTGCTCCGCAAGAACCGCGGGTAACAGGTTGATTCAGAAGCATTTCTCCAACCAAGTCCCAGGGCGCCTCCACAATACGTAGAAAAAAGGACAAAGGGCAGACCTGACCCCAGTCAAAGGGGATCAATTTTGGAGACGCGATGGACCGGACGCTCGTGCCTGCGATGCGCTGACCGCCGTCTCGCGCGCTGCACTCGTCGCTCGCTGCGCGCCTGGATCGATTGCCGGACAGTTCGCCGGATCTTCCGGAACGCGGAACGTCCAGCTCGCCTCGACACGCCGGCCCGACTTCAGATCGGTCGCCCACACCAGCGCGCGCTGCAGGGTCCCGGTCAGCCCTTCATCGGCGACAAGCGAGATGAGTCCGCTCGCGGCGTCGTAGCTGTACGGGATCGGCTCGCCGGTCATCGACAGCAGCGCCATGCCGACGGATTTCGGATCGAGATTCTTGTAGATCGGAATCTTCGCCGAGACCGTCACCGGCTGTCCCGGCTGGCCCGGATCGAGGATCTGTCCCGGCTGCGGCGAGACATCCTCGAGCGGCATCGGACGAGTGCCGAGGTAGTGGCGGAACGCGGCGAAGTCCATGCGTTTGTCGATGACCACGCGGCGGAGGCGGAACGGATTCATGCCGTGCGTCACCGGCCCGTACTCGCACGTCAGCGCACCTTCGTATCCCGCTTTGGCAACGCTGGCGGCAAGGAAGTGATCGTAGTCGCCGTACGGATAGGCGAGGAAGTTGACCGTCTTGCCGGTCTCGTGTTCGAGGATCTTCTTGCTTTCGACGAGCTCGCGCTCGAGCCACTCAGAGTACTGCTTCTCGTCGAGGTCGGCGTGGCGGCGGCGGGTGAGGAACGGATGCGAGTACGAATGGCTCTCGACGTCGACGCCGTCTTTCGCCATCTCTTTGATCTGTCTCCACGTCAGCGCATACGCCGTCTGCCCGATGATCCTCGGATAAATGAAGACGGTGAACGGAAAGTGCCTGCGCTGGAGCTCGGGAAACGCTTCGGTGTAGGCGCTGCGCCAGCCATCGTCCATCGTGATGGCCACCGCGTTACGCGGCAGCGATGCGCGCTTTCCCGTGGCGTATTCGTAAATCTGCTTGAGCGGGACGACGGTGTAGCCCGTCATCGCCAGATAGTCCATCTGCTGGCGGAAGGTCTCGCGGCTGATTTCCATCCTTGGATCGTGCGGCGATTCGACGATGTGATAGCAGAGGATGGTGGCGCCGCCGGTCCACTCGTTCTCGGCCGGGCGCCGCGCAGCGAAGGAAGGCACTGCGAGCAGCAGCGACGCTGCCATCATTGCCCGGAACGCCTTGCTGTTCATTGGGTCTCCCGCACGTGGTCAGAAACAGCGCCCTGCAATGACGGTGCCTCTGAAAGCAAGCTGAATTTTAGCACTCGGCGGTGCTGCGAACGTGAGATTCGCCACAGAGGGATTGAGAAAAATCATCCCTTCGTCCCCTTCGTCCCAATGCGGTGAGACCTGAAGGAATCGCGGGCGAGTCCCGCGCGTTTGCGCCGCTTACCGGAGGTCCTTCGAAGCATGCGCCGAGAACACCGTAGAGAGCTGAAACACGACCGGTTTGTCGACGAGATCGGCACACTGTCGGTCAGGGCGAAGGAGAATCAGCGCCTTCTGGTCACCGTCGGCATTGCCGTCGTCGCGCTCGCTCTGATCGTCTACGGCGTCTACTTTTACCGCTCGAACCGGGAACAGCAGGCTCAGGGCGCCCTCTCGGCCGCGATCGAGACGCTCGACTCGCCGCTGCTCCCGCCGGCCGGCGGTCAGGCGCAGCCCGGCGCGAAGTACAAGACCGAGGCGGAGAGGAACGGCGCGGCGGAGGAGCAATTCAAGGATGTGAAGGCGAAATTCGGCGGAACGGATGCCGCGGATGTCGCCGACCTCTACCTCGCTCGTTTCGACGCAGGCCGTGGCGACACCGCCACCGCACGCAAGCTGCTCGAGCAGTTCGTTCACGATCATCCGAATCACGTGCTCGTCGGCTCGGCCCGATTCAGCCTCTACCAGCTGCGCATCGAAAATGGCGAAGCGGCGCAGGTCGCCAATGAGCTGCAGGCCGAGATCGCGAAACCGCAGCCGGTGCTTCCGGCCGACACGCTCCTCGTTCTGCTCGCGCACGCATACGATGCGCAGAACAACGGCGTGAAGGCCAAAGAAGCGTACAAGCGGATCGCGACCGAATATCCCGACTCGCCATACGCTGTCGAGGCGCAGCGCCGCATGGGACCGGCGTAATCGGCCCTTCGCGGCGCGCTGCCAGCTCTCAGTTGTCCGGATGCACGTCCTCGCTGCGGTCATCTTCTTCGTCTGGCTCCTCGCGTTTCTGCAGACGCTCGTCAATCTCCGCTCGGTGCCGCGACTTCGCGGCGATGAAACGCCGGGCGCGCAGCCTCTCGTCTCGATCGTGATTCCCGCGCGCAACGAAGTGCGCGTCATCGAGCAAACGATCCGCGCGTTTCTCGCGCAGGACTACGGCGGCTTCGAGGTGATCGTCGTCAACGATCGCTCCACCGACGGCACAGACGCGATTCTTCGCTCGGTCAGCGATCCGCGTCTGACGATCGTCGAAGGCGCCGAAACGCCGGCCGGCTGGCTCGGCAAACCGTGGGCGCTCGAGCAGGGACGCCTCGCCGCGAAAGGCGAGCTGCTGCTGTTCGTCGATGCCGACGTGATCTACGCGAAGCAGGCCGTTCGCGCCGCGGTGGCCGAGATCGGTCGCAGCGGCGCCGCGATGCTGTCGCTCTTTCCGCGCATGGAGATGGGCACGCTCGCCGAGCACGTCGCGATGCCGATGCTCGCGTTCGCGGCGTTCTGCGGCATGCCGCTCTGGCGCGCCAACCGCTCCACGAACCCCCGCCTGGCCCTCGGCGGCGGATCGGGAAATCTGATTCGCAGGAGCGCGCTCGAATCGATCGGGGGTTTCGGCGCGCTGAAAGATGCGGTGATCGACGATATCGGTCTTGCGCGGGCTGTGCGGACCGACCAGCAGCCGACGCGCATCGCACGCGCCGACGATCTGATCCGCGTGCGCATGTATCACAGCGGGCGCGAGATCGTCGAAGGCTTCACGAAGAATGCCTTCGTCATGCTCGATCGCAGTTACGTCCTCGCCGCGGTGATGCTCGCGCTGCTCGTCGTGCTGCATCTTTTCCCGTATGCCCTTGCACTCACCGGCGATGGTTTCGCGATCGCCACCGTCGTGCTGATCAGCGTCACGCGCGCCGTTCTCTTTCGCTCGCTCCGCTACCGCATCGACAACGCGATCTTCCTGCATCCGCTGATGGTGGCGTTTTGGGCATGCATCTTTCTTCGCTCCATGTGGTTCACCGGCGTGCGAAACGAGCTCCGCTGGCGCGGGCGCACCTACGACGCCGCACATACCCGCGGTGCGTAACCGGTGATATAAGGACGGCCATGGCAACGAAGCAGGAAACGTTTTTGACCGACATCAAGGAAATCCGCCGCCGCGCGCGCAAACACATCGAAGAGGGCGCCGTCACGTCCGGCTATCAGGCCGACCGCGAGGCGGTGATCAAGCTGCTGAACGAAGCGCTGGCCACCGAGATCGTCTGCGTGCTGCGCTACAAGCGGCACTACTTCATGGCGCAGGGGATCCACTCCGATCCGATCGCCCAGGAGTTTCTGACGCACGCCAACGAGGAGCAGCAGCACGCCGATCAGATTTCGTCGCGCATCGTGCAGCTCGGCGGCGCGCCGAATTTGAGCCCCGACGGACTGACCTCGCGCTCGCATTCCGAATACGCGGAGGGCGAGAACCTCGTCGACATGATCAAAGAGGATCTCATCGCCGAGCGCATCGCCATCGACACGTATACCGAGATGATTCACTACATCGGCGAGAAGGACATCACCACCCGCCGCATGCTCGAGTCGATCCTCGCCGTCGAAGAGGAGCATGCCGACGATCTCGCCAGCTTCCTCGCCGACATCGAGAAGGACTGGAAGACCCGCGACCGCAACGCGGGATAGTTTGGGAATCGGGAGTCGGAGACCCGGAATACGTTGTTGTTGTAGATGGTGGATCCATGTCTTCCGACTCCCGAATCCCGGCCTCCGACTCCCGCCTGCTCGATGCCTACTCGAACGCGGTGATCGCGGCAGCGGCGAAGATCAGTCCGTCGGTCGTCAACATCGAGGTCAAGCAGCAGCGCCGGCGCGGAGGCGAGACGCAGGGCAGCGGCTCCGGCTTCTTCTTTACGCCCGACGGGTTCCTGCTCACGAACAGCCACGTCGTGGACGGCGCTTCGCACATCGATGTCACGCTCGCCGACGGCACTCGCTGCAGCGCGACCATCGTCGGCGATGATCCGCATACCGATCTCGCGGTGATCCGCATCTCGGCGCCGAATCAGATCGCCGCGCAGTTCGCCGATTCCGACGCGATTCGCCCGGGTCAGATGGCGATCGCCGTCGGCAATCCGTACGGATTCCAATGCACCGTCACCGCCGGCGTCGTCAGCGCGCTCGGCCGGACGATGCGCGCGCGAAGCGGACGCCTCATCGACAACGTCATTCAAACCGATGCCGCACTGAATCCCGGCAACTCGGGCGGCCCGCTCGTCAACTCCCGCGGCGAAGTCATCGGCGTCAACACCGCGGTAATCCTGCCGGCGCAGGGCATCTGCTTCGCGATCGGCAGCAACACCGCGCAGTTCGTCGCGAGCCGGCTCGTCCGCGACGGCCGCATCACTCGCAGCTACATCGGCGTCGCCGGGCAGAACGTTCCGCTGCATCGGCGCGTCGTCCGCTTCTACGATCTGCCCATGGAATCGGGCGTGCTCGCGATGTCGATCGAGAAAGGAAGTCCCGCCGAGCGAGCGGGTCTGCGCGAAGGCGACGTCATCATCGCTTACCGCGACAGCGCAATCGCCTCGGTCGACGATCTGCATCGGCTGCTCACGGAAGAGCAGCTCGGCATCGCTGCGACGATCACCGCGATTCGCATGACCGAGAAAATCGATTTGCAAATCGTTCCCGTGCGCGCGGCGGGCGACTGAGTGGAATATGGTAGGCTGACCTCACGTAAGGACTCTCATGTCGAAACCCGCGGAACGGTACGCGCAGCTCCTCGATCAGATCATCCGGCCCTTCGATCTGACGCATGATTTCGGACGGAAGCGCGCGTACGAGGCGGCGATCGAATACGCGCGGCAGCACCTCGTCGAGGACCCGCATTGCAACGACTTCCTCACCGCCGCCGCCAGCCGCCTCGGCTTTGCCGCGATCACGTTCGACACGCTCGAGAGCCGCGTCAAGCTGCCGAAAAATGCGTGGCTCGACGTGTGGATCTCCGATGAAGACGACGAGATGGCGCTCACCGGCACGCAGGAAGGCATCCAGTATCTGATCGATCTGCTCTCGCAGCTGCGCGATGCCACCGATCCCGAGCAGCAC
>DATIZY010000303.1:0-12978 GCA_035516895.1 Thermoanaerobaculia bacterium
AGGCACAGCGCGACTACTTCGGCGCGCACACGTACCAGCGGAACGACAAGGGCCCGAACGCGCCGTTCGTGCACACCGACTGGGTGCACCTCTAGGCTCGCTTCGCTCGCGTTGTCAGTTGTCAGTTGTCAGTCCCACCCGCCCTCAGGCGGCCTGGAACCGATACTGACAACTGACAGCTGACAACGCGCGGCGGAGCCGCGCTGGAATTGTGGATACTGACAACTGACAACCGACAACCGACAACGCGCGGCGAAGCCGCGCTCAAAGCTGCGGTTTGAGCAGATCCGCGAGGGACTCCTTGATCCGCGACCAGCGCGGCCGGCGGAACCATTTGCGCAGCGTGACCTCCTCGCATTTGGCGAGGTCGTCGAAGAACATCCGGGTCATCTGTGCCCCGATCTCTTCGTCGTAGACGTTGACGTTCACCTCGTCGTTGAGGCGGAAGCTGCGATCGTCGAAGTTCGATGAGCCGACCGTGGAGAAGATGCCGTCGACGACCATCGTCTTCGCATGCATCATCGTCGGCTGATACTCGAACAGACGAATGCCGCGGCGCAGCAGGACGTCGTACTGCATGCGGCTCGCCTGCCGCACGAGCGGAACGTCGGTGTGCTCCCCCGGCACGATCACGCGCACGTCGACGCCGCGCCGCACGGCGGTCTCGATTGCCCGGCGCGTATCGCGGTCGGGAAGGAAGTACGCGTTGCTGATGTAAATCGACTTCACCGCGCTGACGATCGAGACGATGTACAGCAGCTTGACCGCCGAGCTGCCTTCCGACGGCGAGGACTTCATCACCTGCGTTTTGTGCGTGCCGCACGGTTCGACCGGAGGGAAATAATCGAGCCCGGTCAGCAGCTCGCCCCGGCTCTTGACCCAGTTGTCCATGAACGCGAACTGCAGCTGGGTGACGATCGGACCCTCGACGCGCAGCACGGTGTCGCGCCAGTGCTCTTTCGAGTCGGCGTCGCCGAGCCACTCGTCGGCGATGCCGACGCCGCCGGTGAACCCGATGGTGCCGTCGACCACCATCAGCTTGCGATGCGTGCGGTGGTTCAGCCGCGAGATCGTGTACCAGCGCAGCGGGTGGTACCACTCGAGGTCGATCCCGTTGCGCTGCAGAAACTCGATGAGCGCTTCCGACATCGGCGCGGAGCCGACCGCGTCGAGAATGACTTTCACCTGCACTCCCGCGCGCGCGCGCTCGGCGAGCGCCTCGGCAAACTGGCGCCCGATCTCGCCGTCCCAGTAGATGTAGAACTCGAGATTCACCGTCTGTCGCGCGCCGCGAATCGCAGCGAGCATCGAAGGAAAAATCTGCACGCCGTTGCGGAGGATCTCCACGCGGTTGCCGTCGACGATCGGCGATCCGGTGAGCGCGTGCATGGTCTGCAGAAACGCCAGATCGCGCACCGTGAACTGATGCTTCATGTGATAGCGCATCGGCAGACGCCGCCGGATGATCGGCAGCGGCGGCCGGTGCGGATAGCGGATCTGCTTGCGCTTGCGGAACAGCATCAGCGTTGATTGGCCAGCCAGATGACGAACACGATCAGAGCGATGATCACCGCAACCGCGGCGGCGGCGATGAAGGCCACGATGAGCGCGGCGACGAACGCGATCGCGGCGAACGTGCGCGGCGCGCGGCTGCGGTCGCGGTGCCGCAGCAGCAGCTTCAGGTTCATCACGTTCTCTTCGAAGGCGATGTCGAAAATGTCGCCGAAAAGCGGGATGGCGCCAACGGCGAGGTCGAGCAGCACGTTCACGATCATGCGCGCGACGTGCAGAAGCGGCACGCGATGGCGCAGTGCGCCGATGATGATCCACGTCGACAAAATGGCGCCGACGGCGTCACCGAAGCCGGGGATGAAGCCGATCGCCGCGTCGAACCCGATACGCCGAGTCGTGCCGGGGATCGGAACGGCCTCGTCCATGAAATGAGCGAAGCGGCGAAGCGCCACGAGATCGCGCGGCAGCTTTTCGTCCGGCTCGATCACCTCCGGGATGATGACCTTCTGGCGAGCCATGCTCAGCAGATTAATGCAATCCCCCGCCCAGCACGGCGAGTGGCTAACGGCGAACGGCGAGCGGCGGGCGGCGAGCGGCTAACGGCGAATGGCGGGCGGCGAGTGGCGCGAACGACGAGCCGGGCGGGTCGTGCCTGCTCGCCGCTCGCTGCAAGCCGCTCGCACGGGCGGGCGCGCGGGTTGCGTTTAAACTGGCGTCATGCCGGAAGAGCCGGGCCCGCCCCCCAAGCGCGGCTTCAAGGAGCGTTTCGCGGTCGGACGCAGCGTTGTCTGGTCGTGGCTGACCGATCCCGCGGTGCTGCTCTACCGGCGGGAAGCGCACGGTCACCGCCGCGCGCGCGTGATCACGGTCGAGTTTTTCCTCTTCGTCCGCGAGATCACGCGCGAGTTCTATTCGATCGAGGGCACCTCCCGCGCTGCGTCGCTCGCGTACACGACGCTGCTCTCGCTCATTCCGCTGCTCGTCGCCTTCACCACCGTTCTGCAGCGTTACTTCAGCTCGCTCTTTCCGAACGCGCAGAGCGAGATCGACACGATTCTCAACGTCGTCATCCCATACCAGTCGCCGGTGCTCAGCTACCACCTGGCGAAGTTCACGGAGAACGCGCAGGCGGCTTCGACATTCGGAATCATCATCTTCATCGTCATCGCGTTCCGGCTCTTCCTCGCAGTCGAAAACACCGTGAATCAGATCTGGAAGGTGCGCAGCGTCCGTGCGTATCGCCAGAAGATCATGGCCTTCACGATGCTGTTCTTCTGGGGCCCGGTGCTGATGGGCTTGTCGTTCACGACGACGACGATGCTCGAGCGGAACCGCGTGCTCCGCTTCCTGTTTCAGAGCGGCTGGATCTTCCACGTCGTGCCGGTCGTGGTGCTCTTCATCGCGTTCACGATGCTGTTCTGGCTCGTCCCCTCGGCGCACGTGCAGCTCAAAGCGGCGGCGATCGGCGCGGCGGTCACAACGGGACTCTTCACGCTCGTGCGCTGGGGCTTTGGCCTCTACGCGGACCGCCTCATTCACGGCCGGTTCAATCTGATCTACGGCACGATCGGCCTGGCGATCATCTTTCTCGTCGCCCTCGAAATCATGTGGGTCCTCATCCTCCTCGGCGTCGAAATCAGCTATGTCTACCAGAATCTCTACGGCCTCCTTCGCGCGACCGAGCAGCGCGTCGAGGACGAGCCGCGCTTCGATCTCTACTTCGCGCTGCGAGCGCTCGTGGAGATCTCGCGACGCTTCGATCGCCGCGAAGACGCGCCGTCGTCGTATCGCCTGGCCGAGCAATTCGGAACGACCGACGCGCAGATGCTGCGCATTCTTCGCAAGCTCGAGGATGTCCAGCTCGTCAAGGAGATCGGCGGCGAGTGGGCCGGTTTCGTTCCAGGCTGCGATCCCGATCGGATCAGCGTGGAAGAAGTCGTACAGCAGATCGCGCAGACCCGGCACGCCGTGCCGGACATCGGCCCGGAAGATCGCGAGCGCAACGTGATCGCCGACATCTTCACCAAGCTCAGCGACGCGACGCACAACGCGCTGAACCGGATGACGATCGGGCAGCTCGTGCGGGAGTTCTACGCGCCGCGAGCGCCTTCGCGGATCGAGGACCGCTTCACGAACCGCTGACACGAACCGAACGGAGCATGCGGATGCGCCGCGCCGTTTCGTAGGCGATCGTCGTGATTCCCGTCCACAGCGCGCCCGCTGAGATGCCGGCCGCCACGTCGGAGATCCAGTGGGCGCCGAGGTAAACGCGCGAGATCGAGACGGCAAAGATGAGCGCCCACGCGAGCGCGAGGCACGCCGCTTTCCAGCGCCACTGCGTCGTCGTGCGCGCGGCGAGATAGCTGAGCGCGAGGAGCACGACCGTCGATCCCATCGCATGTCCGCTCGGAAACGATGAGCCGTGCGCGCGCTTGAGCATGTCGGCGAGAGCGGGCCGTGCGCGAGCGAAGTACTGTTTGAGCTCGAGGTTGAGCAGCGCGCCACCGCCGGCCGTGACCAGCAGGTATCCGACCCAGCGAAAGCGGCGTCTGACGAGGAGCACGACCGCCACGATTCCGGCGAGCGCGCCCATCCCGCCGGGGCTGCCGACGTCTGTCATGGTGATGAAAAACGACGTAAACGACGCACTCCGTTTCGAGACGGCCCATGCGTGCGCGAGCGCGTCGAAGTCCTGCAGCTTCGGGCTGTTCGCGTGGAGAAGCTCGGCGAGATCCATGAACTGGTCGCCGAACCAGGCGACGGCGAATCCGCCGAGGATCACGATGAGCGCGAGCGGAACGTAGGAGCGGAATCGGTTTGCATAGTGCCCAACGCGTGAAAACCGCGTCGAAAGCCGCGTCACCGCACGGGCGGCGAACCGTTTCGCGTGTTCGAGCGCCGGCATCGCGGCGTAGAACATGCCCCAGAGGATGAGAAACACTGCGATGAAGATCAGGTAAAGCACTGGCAAGTTTCCCGAACGATGCCAACTCGTTGAGGGCGGGCGCTGTGTGATGTCCGGCTCTGTGAGGGCCGGCGTTAGCCGGCCTTAGCCAACAAAAGCTACCAGGCTCCCCGGCCGGCTGAAGCCGGCCCGCACACATGGCCCGGCACTCCGCGTTCAGAAACCGCCGGACATGTACTTCCACTGCACGATCTTGTCGTTGATCTCGCGCAGGCGGCGGCTGATCAGGCGGCAGAGCAGATTCAGAAACTGCAGCGCGGCGTGCGGATCCATCGACAGGATCTCGTTGAGCGTCGCGCGATCGATCGACAGCACCGTGGCGTCGCCCTCGTGCGATTTCGCGTCGGCGGAACGCGGCTTGTCGTCGATCAGAGCCATCTCGCCGAAGAAATCGCCGCGGTCGAGCACCGTGAGCGCCTCTTCGCCGACGCCGGGGATGAATTTCGAAATGCGCACGCGTCCGTCGAGGACGATGTACAGCTTGTCGCCCTTCTCGCCCTCGCGGAAGATCATCGATCCCTCGCGGAAGCGCTCTTCGCTCGAGAAGGTCGCGAGCAGCTTCATCTCCGCCGCGGAGAGGCCGCGCTCTTTGAAAAGATCGACCTTCTCCTCGGACTTGACGGTGACCTGCTGCATCTCGCGCTTGCCTTCGGCGCGTTTGCGTCCTGCGCCTTTCTTCGCGTCTTCCTGGAAGAAGAGCTTGAGCTGCTCGTTTGCGTCGCGCACTTTTTCGCTGAGCGAGCGCCAGAACGCCCAATGCAGGCCGACGGCGAGCTCCTTTTCGTCGTCCATCAGCTGATCGAGCGCGCTGAAGGAGAAGGTGAAGCACGACGACGGCTCGATCGCGATCGCGTCGCTCGAGCGATGCGTGCGATCGATGAAGTTCATCTCTCCGAAGATGGTGTCGGTGGGAAGCGACCCGAGAATCTGCGGACCGAACGGAGTCTCCTTACTGATCTCGATGCGGCCCGTTTTCACGACGTAGAAGTCCATCGAGCGGTCTTCCTCGCGGAACACGTATGCGCCCTGGACGAGGTTCTGCACGCGCGCGAATTTCGAGAGGCGCGCGATCTGCTCGTCTTTCATGTGCTGAAACACGGCGAGCTTGCGCAGGTCCAACTGCATCGACGCCACGCTGTCGCGCTTTTCGGCGTCCCGCGAGATCTTCTGCACGATCTGTTTGAGGTCTTTTCGCTGCTCGAACTTGAAGAGGTTCTCTTTGCGCAGCTCGAGCCGTTCGGTGCACGCCTGCAGGTTCTGCACGCGTGACTTGATTCTCGCGTTGAGCTCTTTCGTGTCGAGGTTCCGCATCCGCTTGAGCGTGTTGATCATGCGGCGCACGGGCTCGGTGCTCTCGCCCTTCTGATCGGTGGCGAGCAGAAACGAGTCGATGAACTCGTTGAGCGCGAAGTCGAAGTTTTTCAGCTCGAACTCGATGCGGCCGGAGATCTCCGCGAGGCCGCGATCGAAGGGATTGAGCTTGCGCGCCGTCTGAATCTCCTCGCGCGCCAGCTCCCACTCGCCCTGCGAAAAATAGAGCCGGCCAAGGACCTCGAAGGCGCGGTAGCTGTTGGGAGTCTTGATCTTCGCGATCTCCAGCAGCTCGATCGCTTTCGACGTTTCGTCTTTCGCGATGTAGTACTGCGCCAGCCCGACATATTGCGAGGAATCGATTTCGTCGCGCGCACGCTCCGCGGCGACTTCCTGCCGCACCGCCGTGTACCGCGCTTCCTCCGCGCGCTTCTTCAGCTCCTGCACGCGCGCGAGATCGATGCGCAGCGCGACCGAGCCGGGCTTGAGCTTCTCCGCCATCTCGTAGAGGTGGATCGACTCGTCGTACATGCCCTGCTCCGCATAGCGGCGCGCGAGCACCATCAGATCGTCGGCCTCGATCGGAATCGTCCCCTCCGCCGCAATCGTGCGGAACCTCGGACGGGTCGTAATCGGGTGCTCGGCCATGGACGTGATTATTATCCCAGATGAATGTGGGCCGTGATTTCCGCTTTGTGCCTTCTGCTTTCTGACTTCATTCCGGCGCTTCCCGGCTACGACTTTCACTTTCCGCGCGATCACGGCTCGCACGACCAGTACCGCACCGAGTGGTGGTACTACACCGGCCATCTGCAGACGGACAATGGACATCGATACGGATTCGAGGTCACATTCTTTCGTGTCGGCGTCGTTCCGCCCGAGCCGTCGACGACAGGCAATCCTGACTGTCCCGCCGGGCAGGATTGCCCGCCGGCCACCCGCTGGGACCTGCACGATCTCGCGCTGGCGCATTTCGCGGTCACCGACATCGACCGCCAGCAGTTTCGCTACGCGGAAAAGTTGAATCGCGAGTCGCCGTTTACGGCATGGTCGTCGCCGGAGACGCTGGACGTCGTGAACGAAGGCTGGAGCGCGACGACGATGCCCGACGGCGCGTGGCACCTCGTCGCGTCCAGCGGCGGCGATTCCGTCGACCTCGTCATGCGATCGCGCAAGCCGCCGGCGATCCACGGCGAGAACGGCGTGAGCGTGAAAGCGGAGTGCGCCGGCTGCGCGTCGCACTACTACTCGATGACGCGTCTCGAAGTGTCGGGCAGCATCGATCGCCAGCGCAGCCGCGGCATCGCGTGGATGGATCACGAATTCGGCAGCTCGCAGCTGCAGAAGAACCAGCGGGGATGGGACTGGTTC
This sequence comes from Thermoanaerobaculia bacterium, assembly GCA_035516895.1. Classification (GTDB taxonomy): domain Bacteria; phylum Acidobacteriota; class Thermoanaerobaculia; order Gp7-AA8; family Gp7-AA8; genus Gp7-AA10. The sequence goes on from DATIZY010000303.1 coordinate 7,160, forward strand.
TCGATCCAATTCGATGACGACACGGAGCTGATGCTCTACCAGATTCGCCGCAGCGACGGCACGCCGGACGTCACCTCCTCCGGCTCATTCGTCACGAGCGACGGATCGGTGATCCACATTCGCAGCGATCAGATGCGCATCCAGCCGCTCGGCACGTGGCATTCATCGCGCAGCGGCGCGACGTATCCGATGGGCTGGCGCATCTCCGTTCCGGGATTCGGCATCGCCGTGACCCTCAATCCGTCGATGAAAAATCAGGAGCTCGTCACCCACGCATCGACGAACGTGACGTACTGGGAAGGCGCCGTCGATGTGAACGGCTCGTCGCGCAACACGTCGGTTTCCGGCGTCGGATACGTCGAGATGACCGGCTACGACCACCCGTTTCGCAGCTACTGAAGTGTGAGGACCGGCTTCGAGCCGGTCGGCCGGCGAAAAGCGGCCCCACACTACTGACGAAGGTGCGGCATCCAGCTCGTGTCGACCGTTTGTCCGGCCGCGTAATTTTCAGAATCGAGTGTGAAGCCGAGGAAGGTGATGCACATCTCGTCGGTGGTCGCTTCGCCCCACGACACTGCTTTGGGCGGATCGTTCGGATTGCGCCAGTTGCCGGACGAATTGTCGTAAAACGCTTCGAGCGACAACTTCGTACCGGCGGGCACCGCGATCGGATCTTTGAAACGATAGATGCCCTGCCAGTTGAAGTCCCAGTCTTCGATGTCGATGAGGCACTGACTTCCGCCGCCGGGCAGCGTCGCCGTGACGCGCATCTTGCGGCCGAGGAGGTGCATGTGCGGCGCGATGAGCCAGATGTGTGCGTCGAGAGTCGGAAGCGGTGGCAGCGTGAAATCGGCGGTGACGCGATAGTCCGAATCGCCGGGTGGAATCGTGAACGTGTCGTTGATGAGCGGCAGCACGCGCATCAGCTTCGCCGGCTTCTGCTTCGCGTAATAGATGCCGATCTGCGTCTGATCGGGAAGCGGCGCGGGACCGTGCGGGTGATAGTGCACCTGCAGAACGATTCGCGAGCTCGCCGGCAGCAGAAAGGCCACGTTGTCCGGCAGAGTCACGGGCCGGTAGCCGGGAGCCCATCCGCCTAACGCCGTGGCGTTGAGGTTCGTGAACGTGAAGCCCGGCCCTCCGAAGCACGGATATCCGCCGCCGCCGTCCGAGCCCGTCATCGTCGCGGATTCGCCGGTGGTGTCGATGAATGCGATGACGTGATGGACGGTCTGACGGTCGCCGGGCTTGATGTCGATCGCGGAGACGTACTGATCGGACGTGGTATTCGTTGGCAGCGAGAAGCAGCGGTACATGTCGCCGATCGCCGGCGGTGTGTATGGCTGCGCGCTGCTGAGGACGAGATCGGGCTGGCCTAACGCCCAGCCGCCGGCGAAATTCAGCTGCGGCGGCAAATCCGCCGGATCCCCCTCGGGCGCGCCGTTGTCGACCCAGCGCGCGATCGTGTCGATGTCCGGCTGCGAGAGGATGCGCGGGCTGTCGAAAATGCCGCAGCTCTGCGCCGGCTTCCACGGCGGCATCTGCTGCGTTTGCGTCATGAATTTGATGTCGGACGCGTGCGGGGCCGCGTCGGCGTAGCTCATCAGCGAGAACGGGCCGATGTCGCCGGGGTGATGGCACGTCTGGCAGTTCGACTGAAAAATGCGCACGACTTCTTTACTGAACGTCGGGCCGCTCGCCGGCGCGGGATGAACGGCGCGCTGGCGTGCGCTGATGAACGCCACGACCAGGGCGGAGGCGAGGGCAATTCGGCGCATGGTGTGTGAGGAATTCTAACTCTGCGCTACTCCGCTTTGATTGCCGCCGCCAGGTCAATGCGGGCGGCGAGGCGGGCGGGGGCGAGGCCGGCCAGCGCGGCCGCGAGAAAGGTGATCGAAGTGGCGATCGCGATGATCGCCGCGGGCGTGTGGAACTCGATCGTCCAGCCGAACGACTGTTTGTTGATCACGAAGATCAGGATCCACGAAAGCGCGTACCCCATGACGATGCCGATCACGGTGGAGACGAGTCCAAGGATCGCAGATTCCATCACGATCATGCGTGTGATCTCGCTCACGGTCATGCCGATGACGCGCAGCAGTGCGAGCTCCCGCGTGCGCTCGAGAATCAGCGCGGTGAGCGTGTTGATGATGCCGAGGACGGCGACGGCGACCGAGATGGCGAGGAGGGCGTACGTGATCACGAAGGTCTGATCGAAGATCTTCATGACCGCGCCGCGGATCTCGCGATTGGTGATGGCGAACGCGTGGTATTTCGGCCCGAACATCGATTCGAGCTCCGTGCGCGCCGGCTCCAGACTGACGCCCGGCTTGAGATAGATGACGATCGTATTGATCGCGTCGTCGTGAAACGTGCGGATGTAGAGCGGCCGGTCCATGAAGACGACGCCGCGATCGTTCGAATAATCGCGATAAATTCCAGTAATCTGAAATCGTGCAATATTGCCGGCGACCGGCAGCTCGACGATGTCGCCGACGCGCTTGTGGAACTTGAGCGAGAAGCTCTCGGACACGAGCACGCCGCCTTTGCGATAGGCGTCGTCGAACGCTTTCGCCGGCGAGCGCGGCGTGATCATCGGCAGATCGCTGTAGCGGCGCGCGACATCGAGGTCGCCGCTGCCGACGGCGATCAGCGAATCGTGGTAGACGACGTCGCGGCCGCGAATGCGATCGATCGCGGCGATGAACGGAACGCGCCGAAGCTCGTCGCCGATCTCGGCGGGAAAGAGCGCGGCGTCGGCGTTTGAAAGCATCTTCGCCGGCCGTAGCCAGAGGTCCGAGCTCACCGTTTGGTTGACCCACGTGCGGACCGTCTCGCGGAAACTGCCGATCATGACGGCGACGGAGATCATCATTCCGGTCGCGACTGCGAGCGCGGCCGTGGCGACCGCGGTTCGTCGCAACGATCCGTGAATCGATGCCGGCGCAAGCTGACCGACCGCGCCGAAGATCGCACGGAGCGGACGCGCGAGGATCGATGTCGCGAACGTGACGATCGCCGGCGCAAGCAGGGAGAAGCCGATGATGATGAACAGCACCGCGACGTAGCCGCCGATCGCGATCCCGTGGACCGGCTGCACGAACGACGCGCCGGCGGCCGCGGCGAAGCAGACGATCGCGATTGCGATGAACGCCGTGCGCCGCAAGCGATGCACGCGCTGCTGCAGGCCGGATTGAATCAGCAGATTCGGCTGCACTCGCGACGCTTCGATCGATGGATGAATCGCCGAGATCAGCGACAGGGCGATTCCGACGAACGCGCCGAGCGCGACGATCGCGGGCGTCAGCGCGATCGATTCCGGCTGCGAGGCAACGTACAGCTCGTTCACGGTGCGGCTGACCACGCGGAGGATCGCGTACGCGACGCCATCGCCGAGCGCGATCCCCATCGCCGACCCGATCGCGCCGAACAACACCCCCTCGGTCATGAACGCCAGGAAAATCTGCCGCGGCGACACTCCCAACGTCTTCAACACACCGACGTCTTTTCTTCGCCGCAGAATCGAGATCAGCACGGTGTTGTAGACGAGAAACATTCCGACGAGCAGTGCGACCCCGGCGAGCGCGAAGAGATTCACACGAAACGCCTGCAGCATCTTCTCGACGCGGTCGTTGCGCCGCGACGGCCGCTCCAGCCGCACGCCGGCCGGAAGCACGCGGCGGATTGCGGGAACGAGGCGATCGTCGGGTACGATCAGATCGATGCGCGTGAGGCGGCCGGTGAGGCCGAATCGCGCCTGAGCGGTGGCGATGTCGGCGATGCCGATGCTTCCGTTGAACGCCGTTGCCGGCCCGTGCGCTTCGAGGATTCCGCGTACGACCATCGTCGTCTCACGGCCCAACACGTTGAGCGCGATCTCCGAGCCGAGGTGCAGGCCGTGGTCGCCGACGAACGTGCCGGGGAGAATGATCGAGTCGGGCTGAAACAGGCTGAGATAAACCGCGGCTGAGGTGCGCGGCCCTCCGCTTTCGATTTCGGCGTAACGGTAATCGCGAAAGTGGATGTCGCTCAGCAGGTCGACTGCGAGAAGGCGGATCGGAATCTGCTGCGGCTCCAGCATTCCATCGACGTCGATCACCGGCGCGAAGCGAACGCCGCGCGCCCAGAACGGCTCGAGCTTCAGCAGAAGGTTCTCATCGAGGTCGGCATCGGACGCGATCTGAAAATTGGCGCGGCCGGCGACCGCGTCGACCGACTCGCGAAATGCGCGCAGCGCGCTCTGGTTCGCCAGCGCGATCGAAACGATCGCCGCGACGCCGACCGCAATGCCAACGAGCGTGAGCAGCGTTCGCAGCGGCTCGCGCACGATCGGTCGCAGCACCAGCGCGCGCAGCACCATCAGCGGCTCACCCGTCCGTCGGCGACGTGGAAAATGCACTCGCCGCGCGCGGCGGCGTGCTCGGAGTGCGTGGCGAGCACGATCGCCGGCCGCTCCTGCTCGTGGATCGCGGTGATGAGGTCGAGCACGCGGTCGCCGTTTTTCGAATCGAGATTGCCGGTCGGCTCGTCGGCGAGCAGCAGCGGCGGGCGGTGAATCATCGCGCGGCCGATCGCGACGCGCTGCATCTCGCCGCCGGAGAGCTCGTTCGGGAAATGTTTCGCGCGCTGCACGAGGCCGATGCGTTGGAGCATTTCCTGCACTCTTGCTTCGATGTCGCCGCGTCGAACGCGCGCGAGCGACAACGGAAACGCGATGTTCTCGAAGACGTTCAGCGTCGGGATGAGGTTGAAGAATTGGAAGACGTAGCCGATCGAACTGCGGCGCAGCATCGTCAGATCGCGATCGCTCATCGCGGACGTTTCGCTGTCGCCGAGGAACATGCGGCCGCGCGTGGGCCGATCGACGGCGCCGATCAGATTCAGCAGCGTCGATTTCCCGCTGCCGGATGCGCCCATCAGGATTGCGAACTGTCCGGCGGGAATCTCGAGAGAGACGTCGTCGAGCACCTGCACCGGCGCCGATTCGTCGCTGCCGGGATAAATGTGAGTGACGTGCTCGAGACGAACGCGCATCGCGCCGCGATTGTACCGACGTGATAGTCTCAAACCTTCCGCCGGTAGGGCACGGCCGCGCCGTGCCGCGGCGCGACGCAATCGCGCCCTACAGCCACGGAGGAGGCGAACCATGGACGAGTCAAGGACCACAACACCGGAAGACGAGGCATCGCGCTTCGCGCGCGCAAAGGACTTCGCGGGCGAGAAATACGCCGAGGCATCCGATGCGATGAAGAACCAGTACAACCGGATGCGCGAGCAGGTCGAGGACATCGATTTCGGCGAGATCGCCGATCAGGTGCGCGGGTACGTGCGGTCGAATCCCGGCAAGGCGCTGCTGATCTCCATCGGCGCGGGATTCCTCATCGGATTGCTGCTGCGCCGCAGCGACGACAACCAAGAGTAGAGAGGACGATCAGCATGGCAACCCGTGGCGAACGTGACGATCACGACCGGGCCGCGGCCGGAATGGATTTCGATTCTCCGGTGCGCGAGAAAGCGTCGGAGCTCGGAGCGAAGCTGGCCGAAGACGGACCGCAGGCAGTGTTCGAAGAGATCGAGGATCTGCTGCCCGAATCGTGGCGCGACCAGATCAAGCAGTTCCCGATCGCTGCACTGCTCCTCGGTTTCGGCGTCGGCGTGTGGCTCGGGATTCGAAAAGGCGACGAGGTGATCGCCGCGGGAACGTCGATGGCCACCGCCGCGGCGATGGCGAACGTCAACAAAGCGATGGAGCGCTTCGGCTCCGCCGAATAGCTGTTGCGCGAATGCCGCGCGATCCGCAAAATAATGGCGGATGGACA
>DATIZY010000304.1:0-16569 GCA_035516895.1 Thermoanaerobaculia bacterium
CGCGCGACGCCGCGGATCGCTGGTACGAGTCGCAGATGAAATCGCGCCTTGCATCGACGAATGCCGACGATCTCCGCTACGCGCTCGACGCATCGCGCGATTACGATCCGTCGCCCGATCTCGAGAAGATCAAAGCGCCGCTGCTCGCGATCAACTCGGCGGACGATTTCATCAATCCGCCGGAGCTCGGAATCCTCGACCGTCTGATCAAACGCGTCCCGCACGGACACTATCTATTGATACCGACGAGCGACGAGACTCACGGCCACTCCACCCACACCTGGGCCGCGGTGTGGGAGGGGAAGTTGCGCAAGTTTTTGGAAACGACAGGCCGTTAATGCGACGCTTGCCTGGGCCAGAGACTGCTCGACACGGCTTCAGCGCAGAGCCTGCAGGTTGTCCGATGTTGGCCATGCGGTCAGCGGCTGCTGTGTTCATCACATGCAATGGCAACGAACGGAAAGGGCGACCGTCAGCGTAGCGAATCTGGACGACAGCAGCGGTCTTCGCGGCCAGCAAACAAAGCGGTCTCTGACCGCTTTTCCTTCGAACGATTTCATTCAAGGTCCGCAATGGGGGGGATCGCCGGCACGATTCGGCCGAGATGACCCAGGCATGCCGCGTCGAAGGCGATCCGCGGAAGTTTCTCGCGACGATTCGCTGACGTACAATTCCGGCACATTTCGAATTCAGCGAGTGCTTGCGCGATGTCCAACGTTTCCGACAGCGATCTGTATTTAGTGAGGAAGGAGGAAGAGCTGGACAGGATCGCGGTAGAACGCTGTCTGGAGGGTGACCCCGACGCGTTCGGCGAGCTGATCGCACGTTACCAGAAGCCGGTGTTCAACACCGTGCTGCGCATGGTCGGCGACGCCGAGGATGCGAGGGAGGTCTGCCAGCAGGCGTTCATGAAGGCGTACGAGCACCTCGCGAGCTATGACCGCGACCGGAAGTTCTTCAGCTGGATGTACCGCGTCGCGGTCAACGAGTCGATCAACTGGATCAAAGCGCGCCGTCCGAGCGAAGAGCTCGACGAGAGCCTCGAGCATCCGCAGGCGGACCCTGAGGAGGTCGCCGAGGATCTCGATGAATGGCGCGATCTTCACGCCTCGATTCTGGACCTGGAGCCGAACTATCGCGCCGTCATCATCCTCCGCCACTTCGTTCACTTCACCTATGAAGAGATCGCCGAGATCCTCAAGCTGCCGGAGAAGACCGTGAAGTCGCGGCTCTTCACCGCGCGGCAGCTTCTGCGCGAGGCTCTCGAAGCGAAGGGTCACCACGAGTAGCCGTACGCCCGCACGCGGCGGCGCCGGCCGCATCTCGACGAAGGCGAAGCTCGCGAACGAGCTCGAGATCCTCGGCGATGTGCTGGCAGAAGCGCGCGAGCGCTCCGGCCTCAGGCAGTCGGACCTCGCCGCACGCCTCGGACTGCCGGCGTCCTATCTGTCGAAGATCGAGAACGGTACGCGCAGGCTCGATGTCATCGAGCTGATTCGCATCGCTGAGGCGATGGACATTGACGCAGCGACGATCGTGGCGGAGGTCGCTGCGAAGGTGCGGGCCTGATGCGCCGCACGCCCACAGAGGTCCCTCGCTGCGCTCGGGATGACGTGTGGAGCGTCACTCCCGAGCGCAGCGGGATCTTTGATGATCGCGCCATCCGAATACCCGGTTGTCGAACATCAATCTGCGGACGTCCGCTTTGTAGACAATCTCAGTCGCCGCCCGCCGCCCCCTCCCGCCCGCCGCGCGGAATCGCGATGTACGGCACGCCGGCCTCGCTCATCGCCTTGTTCAGCGCGGGAAGGTCTTCCTGCACCAGCTTGCGTGATTCTGCAGCGTCGCTCTGCAGCATGCCCTGCAAAATCTTGATCTGCTCGAGCTGCGTCGCCGAGGGCGGCGCTGCGTAGTTGTCGATCCCGCCGATCAGCTGCAGTACGCGATTGGTGACCGGCGGCGGCGTGTACACCATCGCCGGGCCCGCGTTGCCGAGGGATTCTCCCCGTTCGCCGCACTGCTGCAGCGTCCCGAACTTCTTGCACGTCTCCTCGGTGCGCGTCAGCAGGTCTTCCGCGGTCTTTTGAATGTTCTCCGGCGGCTTCGCCGCGCCCGGCCTCTTCCACGACTCGATCGTCTCGGCGAGCGAGCGGCGCATCGCCATCATCGCGCGGCGCTGCGCCACGGCGATCGTCGCCATGTGCGTGAGCTGCTCGAGCGCCTGCGCGCGCGCCGTGCGCTCTTCGGCCGTCAGCGTGATGCGGGGATCTTCGTCGAGCGTGACCTGCTTCGATTGCTCGAGCTTCCCGACGCTGACTTTGACCGTGTAGACGCCCGGCTCGACGCGCATCTGGCCCGTCGGTCCCCGGAAGAACGCGGCGGCGGCCGCCTGCTGTTGCTGCTGCGGCGTTGGCGGCTCCTGCTCGTTCGGCTCCGCCGCCGATTCGTTCTCCTCGCGCGGCGGCGCGGCGAGGGATCGCGTGCGCATGTCCCACACGACCCGATTGAGGCCGGCCTCTTTCGTCCCGTTCATCTCGCGAACGACTTTTCCGTTCGCATCGGTGATCGTGATCCGCACGCGCTCCTTCGCATCGGGCTTCGTCTTCAGGAAGTAGTCGATGATCGCGCCGTTCGGCGGATTGGCGCCGAGGAAGATCATCTGTCCGGTGTTGCCGCCGCGGTTCGAGATGCGCCACTCCGTCGCCGGGCGGACGTCGCACAGATGCAGACCCTCGTTCGCGATCGAGTCGTTCCACTGCTGGAACGGCGTGAGATCGTCGAAGATCCAGATCGAGCGGCCGTGCGTCGCCAGCACGAGATCGTTGTCTCGCGGATGGATGGCGATGTCGTCCACGGGCACCGTCGGCAGATTGAGTTTCACTTTCGACCAGTGCGCGCCGAGGTCGTAGGAGACGAAGAGAGCGCGCTCGGTGCCGAGCCAGAGCATGTTCGCGTTGCGCGGATCTTCGCGGATGACGTGCACGCCGCCGGCGTCATCGCCGATGCCGTTGCGGATCGCCTTCCACGTCTGGCCGTAGTCGCTCGTCACGAACACATCGATGCTGAAATCGCTGCTGCGATGACCGTCGATCGTCGCGTACGCCGTGCCTTCGTTGTTGCGCGATGCAACGACGCGCGTGACGTAGAGTCCTTTCGGGATTCGCAAACGATCGTAAACGTTCGTCCACGTCTTGCCGCCGTCGCGCGTGACCTGCAGCATTCCGTCGTCGGTGCCGGCCCATAGCACATCCTTGTTCAGTGGCGACTCGCTGATCGTCGTCAGCGCGGGCCAGTTCTCGACGCCGTCATCGCGGGACATGGTGTACTTGTCGGGAACGCGGCCCATGATCGGCAGCTTGTCGCGGTCCTGACCGCTCGTCAGGTCGGGACCGAGGCGCACCCAGTCGTCGCCGCGGTTGGTCGATTTGAAGAGGTAGTTGCCGCCGTAGTAGATCGTGTTCGAATCGAACTTCGACACGACGATCGGCGAATTCCACTCGAAGCGATAGCGCTCGTTCTCGGGCGGGACCGGACGGATCGAGCGCGCCTCGTGCGTTTTCAGATTGCGGCGCAGCAGATTGCCGTCCTGCGACTCGGTGTACACGGTGTCCGGATCGTTCGGATCGATCTGCGCGTAGAAGCCGTCGCCGCCGCCGACGGTGAACCAGTCGGCGTTGCTGACGCCGCGCGGATCGAACGAAGCGCTCGGGCCGCACCAGACGTTGTTGTCCTGCAGTCCGCCGCAGAGGTGATACGGCCGCTGCATGTCGAGGCCGATCTCGTAGAACTGGCCCAGCGGAATCGTGTTGATGAAGTCCCAGCTCCTGCCGCGGTCGTTGCTCATGTGGATGCCGCCGTCGGAGCCGGCGAGCATGTGGTTGGAATCGTTCGGATCGATCCACAGCGCGTGAAAGTCGCCGTGAATGCGCGTGACGTAGTTCGACTTGAAGGTGCGGCCGCCGTCATCGGAGACGAACATCTGCGCGCCGCAGACCCAGATGCGCTGATCGTTGTTCGGATCGACGCGGACCTGGCTGTAGTAGCTGCCGCGCGGATCGGTCGAGGACATCTTCGTCCACGTGTCGCCGCCGTCCTCGCTGCGGTATACGCCGCCGTTCGCATGCTCGATCACCGCGTAGACGACGTTCGGATTGTGGCGGTAGTAATCGACGCCGATGCGGCCGGTCTGTTCGCGCTCCAACTCGCGTGTGGCGGCGGGATTCTCGCTCGCGCCTGACCCTGCGGGCGCGCCGGCTTCCATACTTTCCTCGGCCGCATATGGGAGGCCTTTCTCGATCCTCTTCCACGTCGCGCCGCCGTCGGTCGTCTTGTAAAGCGCGCTTCCGGGGCCGCTGCCGTTGTAGCCATAGGCCGTGCGGCGCCGCTGATACGCGCAGGCGATCAGCGTGCCGGGACTCGCGGGGCTCATGGCGATGTCGCTGACACCGGTGTCGTCGTTGACGAACAGAACATTCGTCCACGTCTTTCCGCCATCCGTCGTCTTGTAAACGCCGCGATCTTTCGACGGCCCCCACAGATTTCCTTCGGCTGCGACGTAGACGACGTTCGGATCGGCGGAGCTGATCACGATGCGTCCGATGTGCATCGTTCTGTCGAGGCCCATGTGCGTCCACGTTTTTCCGCCGTCGGTCGATTTGTAAACGCCGTCGCCCCACGACGAGCTCTGACGATTGTTCGCTTCGCCCGTGCCGACCCACACGATCGATGGATCGGACGGTGCGATCGCGATGTCGCCGATCGTCGATGTCGGCTGATCGTCGAACAGCGGCTCCCACGTGATTCCTCCATTCACGCTCTTGAAGACGCCGCCCGAGGCGGTTCCGACGTAGATGATGTCGGGGTTCGATTCGACGACTGCGAAGTCGTCGATGCGGCCGCCCATGACGGCCGGCCCGAGCTCCCGAAACTTCAGTTCCTTGAAAACATCGTTGACGTCTGCCGCCATCGCGACAGCGGCGGCGGTGAGAAACACGACGACCGCAGTGAGTTTTTTCATAGCGGGCGGTACAGTATCAAAAATGAAATGCCCGCAGTGCGGATACGAGCAGGCCGCGGCGGACGAATGCGAGCGGTGCGGCGTAATCTTCTCGAAGTGGAAGCCGCAGCCGCACGAAGAGCAGCAGGACGACGGCTTGCCGCCACCGCTCGAGGCGATCTTCGGCGACCTCAACGTCCTCCGCCTCGCTGAAAGCCCTCTCGGCACGATATCGGTGCTGACGGACTGGCCGGTCGCGCGGCAGTTCGACATCGTCGATCCCGTCGGCCGGCAGCGCGGCTCGGTGCTGCAGCAGAGCAATGCGGCCGGAATCGGGCGGCGGCTGTTCGCCGTCTTCGCCTATCCGACGAACCAGCTGGCGTTGAGCTTCTATCGAACCGGGATGTTACCGACGGCGATCGTCACCGGTGCCGCGGGCGAGCCGCTCGGCAAAGTCGATCGCAAGTTCTCGCTGATCCGCCGCCACTACGAGCTGTCGGACGCATCCGGCCGCGTGTTCGCGAACGCCGTCGGCTCGATGACGAAGCTCGGGCAGTTTTCAATCCTCGATGCGAGCGGTCAGCAGCGCGGCGAGATCTCGAAGCCGTGGTCGGGCTACACGCAGGAGATGGTGACCGAGGAGCGGAGATTCAAGATCGATTTGCAGAATCATCAGTGGACATTCGTGCAGCGCGCGCTGATTCTCGTCGCCGCGGTTTCGATCGACTTCGGCACGTTCGAGCGCCGGCGCAACAGGCTCTGACCAGAGGAGGCGCTTCTCCTCCTCCGCTTCGCGGCAAGTTCTTTCGCGGGAGAAGGCTGAATCAGCAAAACGTCGCGCCGGGCGTATCGTCCAATGGTCATGACCGCTCGGCGGCTAGCAATTGCTCTGCTTCTTTTCGCATCCACGCTTCCGGCACAAACGCGCCGCGGAGGACTTTACCGGCCCGGCACCGGCAATCCTGACGAGCAGATCGTGCCGTGGAAGTTTCTCTCGAAGGGCGATGCGCTCGTCAAAGGGCCGATCATCGTCGTGTATTGGATTCCGTCGACGATGAAGGACATCGAGTATTCGCCGCTCTTCGTCTCGAACGTGCTCCTCGGGGACAGCACGCGGTGCGTCGGATTCGAGATCGTCGATCCCGGCGACGCGCTCAACATCGCGAAGCTCGGCGCGACGGCCAAAGTGCCGTTCGCCGCGATTGTCGGCAGTGATGGCCAGGTGCTCCGGCAGACGAGCGCGCGCCGTCCGAAAGACGTCGAGCAGATGGTTGCCGAGGAGCTCGGCGCGCGCGAGGACGCGGCGTTTCGCGATCTCGAGCAGGCGAAATCGCAGAAATCGGTCGATCTGTACAGAAAAATCTGGGACAGCCGCTGTCTCTACCCTCTGTTGGGCATCGAAGCGCAAAAGGGCTTGAAAGCGCTCGGCGTCACGGTGGAGGAGCCGCCGTCGACGCTGATGCCCGATCCGAATCTCAAAGTGATCGGCAAGCCGACGCCGAAGAAACCGCCCGTATAGGGAACGGCCCCGCCTTACAAAAGACGCAACACCACTACCGGTTCAGGCATCACCTCCGGCAAACCGAAACCGCCCGTGTAGGGCACGGCTGCGCCGTGCCGAACCGTGGGGATTCGGCAGCGCGCAGCGCCGCCCTACAAAAGACGCAACATCACCGCCGGTTTAGGCTTCGCCTGCTCGTTGGCCGGGTGCTTCAGCTCCTGGAAGAAAAACCACATCAGAAAGAGGATGCCGGCCGTGAGAGCCGCGATGAAGAACACGGATGGGCGGCCGGAAGCCGTCTGTTCGCGTCGAATGCGTTTTCGTCCGCGGGCCATAAAAAGCGCGGGCTGCGCCGAGCGTTCGCGGTTGTCGGTCCCGCCCGCCCCATCCGGGGCGGGCGGCGACAACTGAGAGACAACAGAGAACGCACGCGAAGCGCGCTACCAGATACGAACGCGATCCTCCGGTGCGACGTACTCCGCGTCGCCCGGTTTCACATTGAATGCGGCGTACCACGCGTCGACGTTGCGCAGCGGGGCGAACGCGCGGATCTGCCCCGGCGAATGCGGGTTCGTCATCAGCTGCTGCCGCAGGGCGCCGGTGCGCTGAAGCGAGCGCCAGATCTGGCCGAAGCCGATGAAGAAGCGCTGATCGCCCGTGAATCCGTCGATGACCGGCGCCGGCTGACCGTTGAGCGACATGTGATACGCATCGAGCGCCGTCAGCACGCCGCCGAGGTCGCCGATGTTCTCGCCCATGGTCTGGCGGCCGATGATGTGCAGCCCCGGCAGATCGGCGAAGTTGTACGACTCGTATTGCGCGCCGAGCTTCGTCGCTTGCGCTTCGAATTTCTCCGCGTCGTCCTTCGTCCACCAGTCGGTGAGGACGCCGTGACCGTCGGACTTGCGGCCCTGGTCATCGAAGCCGTGCGTGATCTCGTGACCGATCACCGCGCCGATGCCGCCGTAGTTCACCGCCGGATCGGCGTTCGGATCGAAGAACGGAGGCTGCAGAATCGCGGCCGGGAAGACGATCTCATTGCGCGTCGGGTTGTAGTACGCGTTGACCGTCTGCGGCGTCATGCCCCACTCGGCCTTGTCGACCGGCTGTCCGATGCGGCCGATCTGACGGTTCCACTCGAACTGCGCCAGGCGGTTGGCGTCCTCGACGAGATTTCCCTCGACCGGCTGCAGCTTCGAGTAATCGCGCCACGTGTTCGGATAGCCGATCTTGACCGTGAAGAGCGAGAGCTTCTCGAGCGCTTTGGCCTTCGTATCCGGTCCCATCCACGTGACGTTCTGAATGCGCTGACGGAGCGCGGTCCTCAGGTTTGCGACGAGCTGCTCCATCGCCGCTTTCGACTCGGGCGGGAAATACTCCTTCACGTACTCGCGGCCGATCGCTTCGCCCATCGCGCGCTCGGCGAAATTCGTGGCGCGCTTCCAGCGCGGCTGCTGCTCCTGCTGACCATTGAGGAACTTCGAATGGAACTCCCAGCTCGCGTCGACGAAGCGCGTGGACAACAGGCCGGCAGTGTCGTCGACGATGTGGAAGGCTTCCCACGCTTTCAGCGTATCGACGGGCGTTTCGGCGAAGACCTGCGCGATTTTCGGGAACGCGGTGTTCTGGACGACGATCGCTTTGTCGGCCTTCTCGATTCCCGCGGCTTTGTAGAACGTCGCCCACGGGAATCCCGGCGCGTTCTTCTCGAGATCGGCGAGTGTCTCGGGATTGTACGTTTTGTCGCGATCTCTGCTCTGCGAGCGCGTCCAGTGTGCTTCGGCGATCTTCGTCTCCATGGCCACGATGTCCGCTGCGTTCTTTTCCGGCTCGGGCCATCCGGCGAGTGTCAGCATTTGCGCGACGTACTGCTGATAGCGGTCCTTCTGCTGTTTGAAGCGGTCCTGCAGATAGAACTCGCGATCCGGCAGACCGAGGCCGGCCTGGCCGAGGTACACGGTGTAGTAGTCAGGGTTCTTGGCGTCATCGCGGATGAACGCGCCGAAGATCGAGCCGCCGAACATGCGATGCGAACGGCCCATGAGCGCGGCGACGTCGTCGCGCGTCTGAGCGTTCTTCACGTCGTCGAGGTACGGCTGGATCGGCTTCGAGTCCGCTTTCTCGGCCGCCGCTTCATCCATGAACGTGCGATAGAGCGTTGCGACCTTCGCTTCATCGGTGCCGGGCGTCAGGTTTTTCTCTGCTGCCCACGTGTCGAGGATGCCGTGCACGCGCGCGTCGGAGAGGTCGCCGAGGACCTGGAACGCTCCGTAGCTGGTTTTGTCGGGCGGGATCTGCGTCGATGCGGCCCATTTGCCGTTGACGTAGCGGAAGAAGTCGTCTCCCGGCTTGACGGAAGTGTCCATGCCCGACAGGTCGACGCCCCATTTGCCGTAGTGCGGCGTGGCGGTGGACGCCGTGGTTGTGGTGGTATTTGTGGCGGCGAACGCGCCGCTCACGACGAGCAATACGATTGCGAGGCTGACAGCAATCTTTTTCACGCGTGAATCTCCTTTGGTTGCGCCGCTGGACCGCGGCAACGCGGGAGCATAACAGAGGTGGAGCGGTGAGGGATTTCCGGCATCGGCGGCAACGATGGGGCCGTTGTCCGCGCCAACTCCGTAGGGCTCGGCTGCGCCGAGCCGAACTCCGGGAGACGGCGCGCCTCAGTCATTCCGCAAAAACGTGCGCGACGAATTACTCGACGCTCCGCAGCTCTATGGTAGTGCGGCGGCACGGCCGCGGCCGCCGTCTCGCTTCTCTGCGCGATCGCGCCGGAGCTGTTCGAGGCGCTTGAGCGCCGGGCCAGCGAACGGCACGCGGTCGGCTGCTGCGAAGAGTTAGGTGGCGGCGCTCGCGCGGCGGGGCCTTACCCTCGCAAACCCGTCCATTCGCAACTGAATGTCCTCCCACATAACAATCCGGTCCTCGAGACGTGTTACTGCTCGAACCTCGCCATCCTGCGAAATGACAAAGCCGATACTCGCCGGCACGAGTGAGCAGTACCGAAACATCGATCGATGACGCGTACCATAATGTTCATACGACTGGCGACTCAAGCGGGTGGCACCGACATCGCGCGCGATAAATACCTCTGTCGGCTCCTGCGTACACGTTATCTCCACGCCGAAACCACTGACGGTAAGATCAGGCCTTAGGAGTACAAGGCCGTCAACGCGTGATAGCAACGAAACGAACCATAGCGCACCGTTCAGTTCGAGGTTGCTTTCTTCGGCATCGTTGCCTTCAACGCCTTCATTCAGGTAAAGATCAACGGGCATTAAATCCTCATGCTTGTCGATGTAGTCACTAAAGATGTGATCGGACGCGTCCGTTTTCAAGATCGTGCTGATCGCGCCTTCTTCGAGCGCCTCCCGGAGGCGAGCGTAGGTAATCGCGTATTTGATGTTTAGATGCTGCGATGACGTGGTGAATAGGATTGCGCCGCCATGGCCATGTGCCTGTACTCGATTCAGTAGGCGTGCCAGAGTCTTCAGCCAATCAGCGGCTAGCGATTCGTTCCAGTGTGTTCTAGCGCCCCATAAATGTCCTCGCGAACAGCAGCGGTGACTCGCGCGGTCGAGGCATCGATGTACGGCTGCAGCAGACTGCGTACGGGGCCGCGCTCAAACACGGGCAATGATTCTCGGACGAGGATGCCACCGCGCAATTCGGCGACCCTTACAAAACCTGCGGAAGCGGAAATGTGCCCGGCTCCCAGAATGCTGAGGTGGAAAAGGCCCGGACGTGCCATGCCCGATTCCGACTCGAAGACTGAAAGAGCGTGGGACTCATTCGCCTGATCGACAAGTCCCCATATGAATGGGCGACCTACCCGATCGGCATAAATCGCCATCGAGGATGTTCGCGGGTCTGTCGCCAACGCCAGCTTGACGATGCCGCCGGTTGTCAGCCGGATTTGAGTTCCAAATGCAATCGGTTGCCATCGATTTCGTACGATGCGGCGCGGCGGCCGCGGGTCTGGGTTATTAGGATCAAGGTACGAGAAGTGGCACCGTATCGCGCGGCCTTCCTCCGACAAGAGGCTTGCCGCGAATAATGTTTGTGAAATCTCGGAAAGAATGCGTTCATCAATGTCGATGCGGTCTCGTCGGTTCAGGAGATACGTTCGGAGATAAGCGGCGAAATCCGAAGGTGATTTGTACGGCATTCCAAGTCGAGTGTAGCCAAAGTGCTTTCGCTCACCTAACTCCGGGAGACAGTGCGCCTTACTCGTGCGCACTTCACCGCAAAAACGTCCGCCGCGAATTACTCGACGCTCCGCAGCTCCGGTGCGATCGCGCACACAAGCGAGACAGCGGCCGCGGCCGTACCGCAGATCAGGAACATGCCGTCGACGTTCCACTGTGCGAGCGCGCCGGCGAGCGGATACGACACAGGCATCAGCCCGACCCAGGCGAACATCAGCACGCTCATCACGCGGCCCATGAACTCCGGTTCGACGCGCTGCTGGAACCAGGAGAGGAGAACAATATTATTGTACCCGCCAACGATCCCGGCGCAGGCGAGAAGGACGCCCATCGGCAGCTCGTGCGACAGCAGCCCCAGCGTGCCGATGGCGATCGACACCGCCGCAGACGCGATGATCATCGTCCACCCCCGGTGCATCCGCTGCTTGCGCACGCCGGCGAGGATGGAGCCGAGGACAGCGCCGCCGCTCCAGCAGGAGATGAGGATGCCGAACGCGGCGGGCGAGCCGAAGCGGAACTTCGCGAGCGCGGCGAGGCCCACGATGATCGGTCCGGCGATGAAGAGGTTCACGGTAGCCATGAGGATCGTCAGCATGCGCATGGCGCCGTCGCGCCAGACGTAGTGCAGACCGTCGAGGATGTCGTGGCCGAAGTGCTTGCCTTCCGCGCGCGGCTTCGGTGTTGGTTTCGTCCGCGGCAGCGCATAAATCGGCGCGAGGATGAACAGAAAGCTGAACGCATCGATGAAAAATGCCCATGCCGTGCCGAACATTTTGACGATCATGCCCGCCGGCGCCGGACCGGCCATCGTCGCCAGCTGAAACATCGACTGGAACGCCGCGTTCGCCGACTGCAGATGCTCGCGGTCGACGAGCGATGGGAGGAGCGCCTGAAATGCCGGAAGTGCGAAGGCGTCAGCAATGCCAAACGCCAGCGCGAGGATGTAGAGGTGCCACAGCTGGATGACGTGAAACCACGCGAGCGCGCCGACCGCCGAGACGAAGATCGTGCGCGTCGACGCGGTGGTCAGCATCACGCTGCGCGGCGCGATGCGATCACTGACCGCTCCGCCGGCGAGCATCAGCACCGCGCGCGGAATCGCGGCGAACATCAAGACCGTGCCCACGGCGAGATTGGAACCGGTCAGTTGCAGGACCAGCCACGGCAGCGCGACGAGGTAGAACTGATCGCCGAGCGCCGACACGATTCCGCCCAGCCAGAGATTGCGAAAGTACGCGTTCGCGAAGACGCTCTTCGGGCGCTCGATGGCCACGGCTTCGGTCATGGGAGAGCGTTATTTCACCACAGAGGACGAACAGGACGAAGGTCAGTTGCGCTCGAGCTGGCCGACGGCGGCTTTCACGGAGTGGTACGTGCTTTCGCGGTGATCGAAGCGTCTTCACGCCTGTCAATATTCGCATTCGTTTCTCGCCGGAAGTCCGTCAGGTCTTCACGAATCGTTTCGAGGATCGCGTAAACGTCGGGAATCACGATCTCCCGGTGAAATCGCAGCAGCGTGATCCAGAGATCTTCCGCCATCACTGTCACCGAGGCGCCCCTCGGAATTCTTCGCGGATCAATTCTCTACCCCGCGTGGAGTATCATTTCGCCTTCCGATCCAAGCGAAGGAGGATGTATGCACCGCGTCGTGTCGGCGATCGCACTCGCCGCGTTGGTTCCTCTCTGTCTGATGGCCGCTGATAAGCCGCAGGCCAGCGGCACGTTCAGCGGCACCAAGTACAAATTCGAGGTGATCGGCGCGTACGCGTACTGGAGCCGGTCGTCGGAGGAGCCTCTGATCGAAGTCGCAGTGTCGAACGACGGTTTCGTTCCCGCGGCGTTCGATGCGTTCTACGATCCGAAACCGGTGATCGAGAACGAATTCGTCGACCAGCGCACCGCGGTCATCTACTTCCAGTTCGAGCCGAGCGGCCGCTATCACGGAATGACGTATTACATCGGCTCGGGTGACGGCTGCGGATACTGCTCCGACGGAAGCGCGAAGTCGACCGTGAGCGTGTCGGGCGGGCGGGCGAAGGGGACATTGAAGTACAAGGGCGAGAACCGCTCGTACGACATCGCGTTCGACGTGCCGATCGCGCCGAAGGAGTGGGGGCCGGCGATCAAGGGCGACGGAGGCGACATCGGCGCCGCCTACAAAACCTACAACAAGGCGATGGAGAGCGGCGATCGTCAGGCGATCTTCGACGCTCTCGACTCGCACCTGCAGAGCTTCTGGAAGAAGCAGGAGAAAGCGGGCAAGCTCGACGGCTATCTCGAGTACCGGCAGCAAAGCGTGCACTACCACATCAGCGAGGCACACATCATCCGCGGCTTCTCGCGTCCGGACGAGGCCGTGCTGCTGGTCAACGCTTCCAGTCCGCTGCTCGATCACCTGCACGGACAAGTCGTGCTGAAGCGTGAGGGCGGGCGGTGGAAGATCTCGGATGAGGTCTACGAAACGGGGGAGTGAGCTCTTCGTTTCAATCGGCGATCAATGCGGCCTCATGGCGGCGCGGACCGATTGAAATTCATCGTCGAGGCGGTCGAAGCGTTTGTAGACGCCGTCGAAACTCGCCGGCATCTCATCGCTGAGTCCTCCGACTCGGGCATCGACGCGCTGGCCGCCGGTTCGCTCGACGTCGGGTAGCAGCACGTCACTGTGGAATCGCAGGAGCGTGTTCCAGAGCTCGTTCGCCATCGCTGTCACCCGAGAATCCCTCGGAAGCACGACAAGTCAGATTTTCGACCGCACGCGGAATTCCTCGACGAGCCGCCGCTGAAACGTCTCCGCAAGCTGGAACGCCCACTTGCGCGCATCGCGCTCCTCGGGCAGCGCAACGTCTCTGGCGAGGAGCTCGTGCGTGCCCTCTTTCCGCGCGACGCGAAGCGCATCGAGGCAGAGGATGTTCGTCGTTCCTTCCCAGATCGGCAGCACCTGCGCGTCGCGCAGCATGCGCGGAAGCGGCGAGTCGTCGACGTATGCGTTGCCTCCGATCATCTCCATCGCCTCCGACACGCATGCGACCGCGAGCTTGCCGGTGAACGCCTTCACGATCGGCACGAGAATGCGATGAAGCCGCGCGGAGTCTTCGTCGCCGGCGTCGGCGCGCTCGAGCGCTCGGATCGTTTCGAATGTCATCAGCAATGCGCCGAGGTGTTTCGATTCGAGCTCGGCGAGGGTGGCGGCGGCGAGCGGATGCTCGATGACACGCTTGCCGAATGCCATGCGCTGCTCGATGTAGCTGCGGGCCTCGTAAATCGCGCGACCGATGATGGCCACCGATGCCACGGCGTTGTACAGCCGCGAGAAGTTCATCATCTCCAGCATCGCGTCGAATCCGCCGATCTCCTCGGCCGGTGCGTCCGTTAGGCGGACTTCGCCGGTCGGCATCGACCGCACGCCGAGTTTGTCTTTCAGACGTTCGATTTGAAATCCGGGATTGCCGCGCGGCAGCAGCAGATACGTGCGCAGCCCTTTGGTTCCGGCCGATGCGCCTTCGGAGCGTGCCGTGACGAGAACCGCTTGCGCGTCGACATTGGAGCAGAACCATTTGAGGCCAGTCAGGCGGCCGTTGCGAGCGATCGTCTCATTCGCACCGACGTCCGAGCCGCCGGCTTTTTCGGTGACGAACATCGCGCCGGTCCAGCGCGTCGCCGCATCGCGTGCGCCGAGACGCGTGACGATGTCGCTGCGGAGGCCGCGGCGGTCCAACACGCGCGCAACTCCGTCGGTCATGCACACCGGGCAATAGAGTCCCATCTCCGCCATCGCGAAGAGGTAGCCCAATCCGAAGGCCTGGCTGTGCGTGAGCGGTGCGCCGGCGTTCTTCATCGCAAGAGGGCTTGGCGAAGCGACGGGGGAGGGTGCGTACTTGTCGCACACCATGCCCGATCCGTACGCGATCTCCTCCATCGCGCGATACGACGGGTGGTACTCGATGCGATTCGGCGGCACGAGCCGCGGCGGATTGCGATCCGCCTCGGCCGCCAGCGGCGCGACCTCGTGCGCCGCGCGCTTGCCCATCTCGACGAGCCGCGCGTTCTCTCCCACGATGGCGCGCAGCGCGGCCGAGGCGTCCCAGTACGATTTCGTTGGCGGCGAAGGAATCATTATCGAGGCACAGAAAGCATGGAAAGACTCTGTGTCACCTGTGCCTCCGTGGTGAATTGAGCTCTACCACCCGCCGCCCCCGCCGCCGCCCGAGCTCGATCCGCCCGACGAGCCCGAGCTGCCGCTCGATCCGCCGCCGCCGGACGAAGGCGAGGAGACGCCGGCGCCCATCGTGGCCGCCGCGATCGCCCAGCCGCCCGACGCCCCGGCACCGCCGAACGCGCCGCCGCCACCCGTGAAGCTGGCCGACGTACTCGACGACGACGATGAGAACGAGCCGGCTGCCGATTGCGAATCGACGGTCGTCCTGACGACGTTGCTCGCGCCGTACGAGCCGAACCAGCGGTCGACATTCGGCCCAAGGCCGAACGCGAGGAGGTACGGATACCAGTCGTCGCGCAAGCGAGGCTCCTTCGAACGAAGCTCGGCGATGAAGTAATCGCGTGCCGCATACAGCCTCTGACGCAGCGCGATCCGCTCCGGCGATTCGGGACTGCGCAGGCCGTCCAGCGTCATCTTCGTGATCACCGCCGCCCACGCGCAGATGGCGACGGGAGTCAGAAGATGAAGCAGCGTCCGCGCCGCGTGGTGCGTGTAGGCGATGGCCAGCCAGTAGAGCGGAGCGAGAAAAACCGCCGGGATCGCGAAGCGACCGATCAGGTTCCTCAGCGAGGGCGCGTTCATGTTTGCCGCCAGACTCGCGCATCCGAAGGAAAGCATGCCGGCGAAGAACAAAAAGATGACGACTCCGGTGTCGTTTCCGCCGCGCAGCGCGGCGACGATCATCAGCAGCAGAGCGCCGCCGAACACGATCCAGTCGAGCTTCCAGTTCGCGCGCCGCGGCTGACGCATCCATCCGTCGACCTTCTGCAGATCATTTTTGATTCCGCCTTCAATGATCGCCGCGGGATCGAATCCTTTCGATTTGTAGTGTTGGGCGACGCGGTCCGTGTCGGTGGTCTTCGCGCCGAAGAAGAGCTTGTGCACCAGGTTCTGCTCGTATCCCTGCAGCGCATGGTCGTCGGCGAGAAGCGTCAGACAGAGCACCTTGTGTTTGAGCAAGGTGCCGCGCGACTCGACATGACTCGACAGCTTCCCCTCCTGGGTCATTCTCGCGAGCACCGCCGCCACTTCGGGCGCGGCGGTTTTGCCGTCGATCGCGAAGCCGGCGACCTCCGGCAGCATCACGAAAAGGTTCTGCTTCAGGAACGCGTCGTCGACGGAGTTGGCTGGAATCCGCGTGAATCGTCCCTTCGCGCGCTCGACGGAAACGAACTCGTAAAGCAGAAACGCCACGGCAAGAGCCAGGAGCGCGAGGACGGCATTGATTGCGACCGCAGACAGCGTATGCGTGACGCTTTCGGGCGGAGTGGCGCCGGTGAACTGCAGCTTCAGCCTCACCACGGCGCTCTCGCCGGACAGAAGATTGTCGCGCGCAACTACCAGCGGCGACTTTGCGCCGTGCCAGACCGGGTCGATGTCCAGGCGGAGGCTGAAGTGCTCAATCACCCCGGCGCGATCGGGAAAAGCGAAGTCGTGATTGAGCGTGTAATTGCCGCCGCTCTCCTGCAGAACGCCGCTCAGCGTGTAGCGAAGGACGTAGTCGATCTCTTTGTTCGCGAACGGCGGATCGTCCGGGAGGCGGCTGCGCCAGCGCAGAACCGTGGGCGAGGTGAAATCGTAGTGATCCACCTTGTTGAGATCGGAGCGGACGAGCGGCGTTTCCACGCCGTTGTCGATTCGGGCG
>DATIZY010000305.1:0-8521 GCA_035516895.1 Thermoanaerobaculia bacterium
CGGCCGCGAATCGCCGAACATCATCGATGTGCAATTGCTCGTGTGTGATCTTCCGCGGATCGTGCAGAAAGATGTGCGGCGCGTACTCGATCGACGCCTCGAGGCGAGTGCCGCTGCACGTTGCAGTGAGGCGATACGCGACGAAGCGCGTGCACGCTTCGAACTCGCCGCCGCAGATCTCCTGGATCCGCGACAGCGACGAGAGCGTGATGACGGGCGGGTGGATGAGGAGCGCGGCGAAAAGAATTGCGGTTCGCATCGCCGCGCAAACTGGGCCGGCGACGCGTCCCAGTCGATGATCTGAATGTCATCTGTCGGTCATTCGGTCCGGTTCGGCGATTTCGAGGCCGATCTCGGCAGCCGCGAGCTCCGCCGCGGAGGCGTCAAGGTGAAGCTGCAGGAGCAGCCGTTCCAGCTGCTCGCGTGTCTCGTCGAGCGGCCCGGCGAAATTGTGACGCGCGAGGAGCTGCGCGAACGGCTGTGGCCCGACGAGTTCGTCGATTTCGATCACAGCCTCAACGCTGCCGTTCGAAAACTCCGCGAGGGGCTCGGCGACGCGGCGGACACGCCGCGGTTCATCGAGACGCTGTCGCGGCGCGGATACCGGTTCATCGCCGCCGTCACGCACGATGATGCGCCGCGGCGACGCGGCTGGCTCTGGATCGCCGCGGCCCTGCTGGCGATTGGAGTCACCGCCGGCTTTGCGTTCGTGCGACGCGCGCCGGCACCGCGCACCGCGGCAATCAAGGCGATCGCGGTTCTGCCGTTCACGGCGGACGCCGAGAACGAGGTCGCCGATCGAATGACGGAGAGTGTGATCGACTCGCTCTCGGCCGGCGTTCCCGAGGTTCGCGTGATGGCGCGCGCGTCGGTGTTCGGATTTCAGGGAACGAAGCTCGATCCATGGAAGGTCGGCTCCCTCCTGCACTGCGATGCCGTCGTGCTGGGGCGCATCACGCGCGATCGCGACGCGTATCGCGTGCGCGTCGAGATGATCGAAGTGCGCACGGGAGCCGAGCTCTGGGGCGATGGCTTTCAGGCGAAGTCGCCGGCCGAACTCTCGACCCTCATTTCGGAGAGCGTGGCGCGCCAGCTGCGCAAGCAGTCGTAGAGTCGCATCAGCTAAAATCGCTCGCGTCCGAATGATCCCTCGCCCATCCCGCTGGTCGTCTGCCCTCGCTGTCTTTTTCATCGCCGCGGCAGCGCTGGCGCAGAGCGCGGACCTGAAGATCTCGATTACGCCTCCGGCACCCGCTCCCGTCGCGGGATCGAACTTCTCCTACACGATCAGGGTTGCACGTGATACTGCCGGTCCCCCCGATCGCCGGAGTGATGCAGGTCCGGCCGCCGTGAATCCCGGCGGGTCGCTGAGCGTCACGCTCACGCTGGTCAACAACGGCGGCGGCGCCGCTTCGGGCGTGCTTTTGACGGACACGCTGCCCGGCGCGCGTCCGTAGGCCTTGACAAGCGCGCCATTGGTAAGTATATTCTTACCGTAAGCAATGGCTAACCAATCAGACCGCTTCGCGGCACTCGCCGATCCCACCCGCCGCGAGATCTTCGAGAAGCTCGCGCGCAAGCCGCTGTCCGTCGCCGAAATCGCCGGCGGGCTGTCAGTGACGCGCCCGGCCGTGTCGCAGCATCTCAAAGTCCTCAAGGACGCGGGCCTGGTCACGATGAAAAGCGAGGGCACGCGCAACGTCTATCAGATCGATTTCAAGGCGATCGCTTCGATGCGCGATTACCTCGATCGCTTTTGGAACAAGGCACTCGCGGCGTTCAAAGACGCCGTTGAGAAGGAGAAATGATGAGCAGCGTCCGCACCGAGGTCATCGTCGAAGCTCCCGCCGATCGCGCGTTTCGCGTCTTCACGGAAAAAATGCAGACGTGGTGGCCGCAATCGCATCACGTCGGAAAGAGCGAGATGAAATCGATCGTGCTCGAGCTGCAGCCCAAAGGCCGCTGGGCCGAGGTGGGCGCGGACGGCAAAGAGACGCCGTGGGGGCACGTGCTCGTGTTCGATCCTCCGCGGCGGCTGGTGCTCGCGTGGCAGCTCGACTCCGACTGGGCGTTCGACGAGAAGCTGATCACCGAAGTCGAAGTCCGTTTCACGCCGATGGGCGACTCGCGCACGCGCGTCGCGCTCGAGCATCGCAACCTGGAACGCTTCGGAGCGAAGGAAGAGCAGGTCAGGAAGTCGGTCGGCAGCGACGGCGGCTGGGCACTGCTGCTCCGCAACTTCGCCGAAAAGGCCGCGGAGCGCGCCGCGTAATCACGGCTGCCTGCTGTCGAGACGCGATTCCCAGCGATCGTCGGTGACCTTCCAGCCACCGGCGCCGCGGGCGAGCTGGAACGTTCGCGTCATGTACGTCCCATCGGCGCGCGGGCCGCGAGCGACAATCGTCGCCGCCTGATCGTTCTCGAAGGCGCTGACGATCTTCGCACCCATCGGATAGTTCTGCTGCCACTGTTTGAAATCGGCGTCATTGAACTCGAACGTCGCGGCCGCGCGGACGGCGGCGATGTCGCCTTGCTGCATCGCGTCGAGGAATTTCATGAGGGCGCGGACGGAATCCGAGCGATCGTTCGCGGCGCGGCCGTTTTTCCCGGTGACGGTTTCGTCGTACGCGCCCGCGTCGCGCAGCGCCTGCACGACGTCGAGGCGTTCGTAGTCGAGCGCGAGCTTCAGCGCGGTCGAGTGAGATTTCGGCTCGCGCGCCTCGAGCTTCGCGCCGGCTTTGATCAGCTGGTTCACGATCGCGGCGTTCCCCGCCTCGGCCTGCGCGATGAGAGGCGTCTCGCCGTTGTGGTTCGTTGCGTTGACATCCGCCCCGTGCGCGATGAGCGCCGCCGCCGTATCCGGATCGCCGGTCCGCATGAGCGCGGTCGATCCTTCTTCGTCGCGAGCGTCGACGTCCATGCCGCCCGCGATCGCCGCTTCCACCTTCGTCGTGTTGCCGCTCGCCGCGGCGTTCTGCATCGAGTTGACGTCGCGGCGCACCTGGTCGGCGCTTTTGCGCGGCTCGATCTTTTTTCCGTGCGCGGCTGTCAACACGAGGAGAAGCGCTCCGTTGACGATCGCCGCGAAAACGATCGACGCGACCAGCGCCTGACCGGCTTTCTGACGCAGCATGGCGGCGCTGACCTCGCCGCTGCCGCGCGCGAGGCTGAGCTGAGCGTCGGCACTCTTGACCAGGCCGCCCTTCTCCGCGGAGTAGCGCCCCATCGCAGTGACCTGCTCTCCCGGCGCAACGACGCTCTCGGTCATCGATGCTTTCTCGTCCAGGCGCGGATCGCTGCTGAGGCGGAAGTCTTTGCGGATCTCGCCGGCGTCGTTCGTGATGCGGTCCTTTACGAAGCGATACATCCCGCCGATGTCGAAACCACTGATGTCTTCGAACTGCGTGTTCGCGACGTACGGCTTCGCCGCCTCGAGGTTGCCATCGACGCCGAAGCCGCTCAACTCAGGAAATCCGAGAAGCTTGATCGGCCCCTGCACGGAGTCGATCACTGCGGACGTCAGCGCGTAGCCGACGTAGTCCTTCACTGGATGGTATCCGCGGGAATCGGTGTACGCATGATTGATGTCGTATTCGTAGATGACTGCCGGCAGACCGTTGAGCGGAGAGCGAAGCGTCGGGCCGACTGCGCGGATGTGTCCGGTCACTACGATCGTTTTGCCATCGGGAGGCCGCTCGCCGGGTACGAGCACCGGCATGTGGCCGGCGCGCACGGATTGCACTCCCCTGTCGAGCGCGATGCGAAGGTTCCCGACCACCACCGCCATGAAAAACCCGGCGACGACCGGAACGATCACGTTGTACGGCGAACCGAAGCGCGGGTGCAGAAAATAGCCGTACGCACCCGCGCACACGACCCACGCGAGGAGCCCGGCGATACAACCTTTTTTCATTTTGTGCGCGACGTTTTAACAGATTTCGGCCGGATACTGTAACCGCGGCTTCAAATTCGAATCGAAACGGACGGAGGTCCCATGAAACAGCAGCTCATCCCGATCGCCCTCGTCGCCCTCACACTCGGCTGCGGCGCAAATGCGGAGACGATCAATCGCACGATCCCCGCCCCGGCACTCGATCAACCGACGACGGAAGGCAGCAGCCGGCAAACGGCCGTCCTAGCCGGCGGATGCTTCTGGGGAATGCAGGGCGTCTTCGAGCACGTCCGCGGAGTGACGAAAGTCGTCGCCGGATACTCGGGCGGCGATGCCTCGACGGCGCACTACGAAATGGTCGGCACCGAGACGACGGGCCACGCGGAGTCCGTCGAGATCACGTTCGATCCGAAAGAGGTCACATACGGCCAGCTGCTTCAGATTTATTTTTCGGTGGCGCACGATCCGACGGAGCTCAACCGGCAGGGTCCCGACAGCGGTCCGAGCTATCGCTCCGAGATCTTCTTCAGCACACCCGAACAGGAGCACATCGCGCGCGCGTACGTGGCGCAGCTGACCGGCGCGAAGGTCTTCTCATCGCCGATCGTCACGCGAATCGAGCCGTTGAAAGGCTTCTATCCGGCTGAGGGCTACCATCAGGACTATCTGATCAATCATCCGAGTCAGCCGTACATCGCGTTCAACGACCTCCCGAAGATCGATGCGCTCAAGCGCGTGTATCCCCAGCTCTATCGCGAGAAGCCGGTGATGGTGACGGCGGCCGCGCGTTAGGCCGCAGCGTCGCAGACGATGTCGCCCTTCAGCGGCGCGATCTCGTAAACATCTCCAGGGCGTAGATACGGGAGGAGACTGCGGATCTGCGACGTGAGCATGCGCAGGTCTTCGATTCGGTTCCGAACGCCGCCCAGGACAATGACCGCAATGCCGATCCCTTCGAGGTCTTGTTGAAGCCGCATGGCTCGGTCTCGAGTGATGAGTACGCCGAAACCGGCGGCAGCGGCGGCTCTCAGCAAGACACCATTTCGCATGCCGAGCCAGTCTTCTGCGCGGACGGTGGAGACGTCGAGATCTGCGAGCTCCCTCTCGAAATCGCGGTTGACTGTCTCGTCAATCAGTATTCGCAAGACTCATCACCGCCTTCCGTGCCATGGCCAGCGCCGCAACCGCCTGCTCGCGTGTAACGGACGGGAAACCCTCGAGAAAGTCGTCAAGTGAATCGCCTGCGGCGAGGTTGTCGAACAGATCGGCGACAAGAACGCGAGTGCCGGCGAACACGGGCTCCCCTCCCATGATCTCCGGATCGCGATGAATCACTCCCTCATCCATAGGTCCGAGGATACCTCGGAAGAAAAAAGGGCGGCCATGCGGCCGCCCTTCGCCACGTCAGGATCATTCGATCAGCGGTGATGACGGAAGCCACCGCCGAATCGCGGTCCGAACACGAAGCCGAATCCGACCGACAGCCGTGGGTACCAAAGCGGGCTGTAGAACGGATCGTAGTAGTACGGATAGCCGTAGGCGTACGGCGCGACGACGACCGCCGAGCGCGTCGCGGGCCGCCGCGTGTCGCGAGAGGCCGCGGCCTGCGCCTGCAGCTCGCGAACGACGCGATCGGAAACACGCGCGTTCGAGAGCGCGATCAGATCGTCGGATGTCACCTCGAACGGATCGCGAACGCCGCGAATGTAGGAAATGATCGCGTCATCCGAGACGCCGGCCTGCGCCATGCGGATGACGTCGTCGACGACGACGATGCGGCGCTCGGCGCGTTCGGGCGTCGGCGTGACCGGCGCCGGCTGACCGTCGAGTGCGAACATGGGAACGGCAACCAGCAAAGCAATTGCGAAAGTGAGAGAGCGTTTCACGTGAGGTCTCCTTGTTTTGGCAAACGCGCAAGAATGCGATCCGATTGCCAACCGGCGCAAGGCATTCCCTCTCGGCGCACCGTCTTCCACGATGTTCCGCTCTCCCCTTCCATGGACATTCGCGTCACCAAAAGCGGGCGCGCCGGCTTTCAGTCCGCCGGCGTCCCGCGGGGCGGGGCCGCCGCTCCGCCTCAGAAGCTCTTCACATCCTTCGCGCGCTCGAGGTGGAACGCGCCTTCGATGTGGATGTCGCCGTGCGATGAGGTGAGCACGCCGTCGAAGGTTCCTCCGATCGAGCCGCCGACGGCTGCGTATTTCGACACCCTCACAATGAGATGCCCGAGCTTCGCCCGGAGTCCATCTCCGTAGGTCGCGCGATCGGGTTGAACGAGCATTGACCAATGCGAGAGGTTGTCGACATCGCCGTCGCCGGGCACGAGGTCGATCGATCCGCGATCGGGCGCCGGAAACGAGAGCTGGAACTCCGTACCGTCTTTCGCACGCATCGAGATGCGCGTTGACGCCGTGCGTCCCTTTCCGTTCGCGTCGCTGAACCACAGCGCGCTGCCGTCCGCGTCGGAGAAGGCGATCGTCTGGTGATGAAACCGCTCGCCATCCGCGATGAGGTAGTTCCGCGGCGCCGCCGCAACGGCGAGAAGAAACACGAGCACATGCATGAAGGGACTCTATTGGAGCGGCGCTCTCGGCGATTCACTCACCATTCGGAAGGGATCGATACGAACGATCGATCGAGTTCCCGAACCGACGAGCATCCAAGCAGCTTCATCGTGCGAACGACTCCGGAGCGGAGAATCTCGGCCGCGCTTCTGACGCCGGTCGCACCGGCAGCGCCGAGCCCGTAGGCGTACGCGCGGCCGACGAGGACCGCCCGCGCGCCGATGGAGAGCGCCTTCACGATGTCGCTTCCCTTCCGAATGCCGCTGTCGAGGAGCACCTCGATCTTTCCATCGACTGCCGCGAGCACCTCGGGCAGAACTCGGAGCGTCGGCGCGACGCCGTCGAGCTGACGCCCGCCGTGATTCGACACGACGACCGCAGCGGCGCCCTCGTCGATCGCGTGACGTGCGTCATCGGCGGTGTGCACGCCTTTGACGACGATCGGACCGCGCCAGGCATCGCGGATCCATTGAAAGTCCTTCCAGGAGACCATCGACTGCTCGAGCGCAGCGCCCACGTCGGCGTACGGCATCGCTCCGGTGTCGAGCACGATGTTGGGAAATTTCATCAGGCCGCCGTCGCGGAGATAGCCGGCGAACCAGCGAGGCCGCGCAAAAAACTGAAAGACGTGCGGGAACATCGCAAACGGTGCACCTGAGACGAGCTCTTTCACGCCGTTGCGCAGGTCGCGCTCGCGCATGCCGGCGACCGGCGTGTCGACCGTGACGACGAGCGCCGCGCAGCCGCAGCCTTTCGCGCGTTCGATCGCGGCCATCGCCACATCGCGGCCGCCGACGAGGTAGAGCTGATACCAGACCGCTCCGCGCGTCGCCGCCTTCACATCGCGGACGGCGCAGCCGGACAGCGTCGACAGGGTGTAGATCGTTCCGGTCTCGCCGGCCACGCGCGCCGCGACTTCTTCGCCGCGCGGGTAGAAGAGGCGCGAGCTGCCGACGGGAGCGAAAATGAACGGCACGTCGATCGTGGTGCCGAGGACGGTGGTGCGAAGGTCGACAGCGGAGGTAGCGACTGCAGATCGCGGCCGCAGCAGCACGTCGTCGAAGATGCGTGAGTTCTCGCGCATCGTCCACTCCGCGTCCGCGCCGCCGTCGATGTAATCGAACACCGCGCGCGGAAGCCGCTTCCTGGCCGCGCGGCGGAGGTCTTCGATATTGATGAACCGCGCCATTGCATCGTGATTGTAGGAGAGCGTGCCTCCCGGAGGAGAACGTCAGGACGGCATGCTCGGTCGCCGGGCCGACTGCCGCATCGGAATGCGAAGACGCGCGACGCAGCCGTGGCGCTCGCGTCGGTTCTCGATCGTCAGCGCTCCGCCGTGGCCGTCGGCAATCTGCCGGCTGAGCACCAGTCCAATCCCCGTGCCTCCCGGTTTCGTCGTGTAGAACGGCACGAACAAATTCGCGCTGCCGCCCAGGCCCGGGCCTTCGTCGAGCACTTCGATTTCGAGAGCTGCGCCGCGGATCGTCCATCGAACTTCGACTCCGCCGCCTGCCTCCAGCGCCGCGTCCACGGCGTTGCGCAGCAGATTGATGATGAGCTGCTCCATCTGATCGGCGTCTGCTTCGAGCACCGCATGCGGCCCGGGTTGAACGCGCACCGCGATCCGGCGCTCGAGCTGAGCCACGCGCTCGATGAGTGCACCGATGTCGACGCTCCGGAACTGCGGCCGCGGCAATCGCGCGAGCCGGGCGTAGGCGTCCATGAAGCGCGTGAGCGACTCCGAGCGCGACGCGATCACCGTCAGTCCCTTCTGCACGTCGGAGTTCCAGTCGGGCGGAAGCGGATCGCGCGAACCGAGCGACAGCAGGCTCGCGGCGATCGACCGGATCGGCGCGAGCGAGTTGTTGAGCTCGTGGCTGAGCACGCGCACGAGACGCTGCCACGCCTGCCGCTCCTCGTCGCGCAGCGCCTGACTGAGATCGGTGATCACCAGCAGCGTGTGCGGATGCCCGCTCTCGCGGAACGTCGACTTTCGCACGCCCCACCGCCCGCTGCCGCCGGGAAACGAGAGCTCCATCGCGCGCGGATCGTCGTTCTCGAGGCA
>DATIZY010000306.1:0-21972 GCA_035516895.1 Thermoanaerobaculia bacterium
ACCGTCTGCGTGCCGGTTTTCCAGAGGTCACACGCCTCGCACTCGGCGGCGGCGATCCTCAATTTGTTGATCGTCGGCCGCGACGGAATCAGCGGAGCGGCAGTCTCGATCTCTCGCGGAGCCACGGCGAAACCGCAAGCAAGTGTAACGCCCGGTCCGCTTCGGGAACTCATTACCGCCAGGAGGAGACATGCGCAATGCGATGCTGATTCTCGCGGCCGCCACGTTGATCTTCGGCTGCAGCAAGAACGAGACTTCGTCCTCGACGACATCGACCACCGAAACTACCGCGACGATGGCCACCGCCGCGCCGCCCCCCGCCGCCCAGCCCGTCCCCGCACCTGCGACGACGACGACCGCAGCCTCAGCGCCCGCGGCGCCGGCCTCCGCCGCGATCGCCAGCAGCGACGGCGAGAAGCCGGGGATGCACATCGACATCACCGAGCTCAAACGCGCGAGCGGCGGGACGGTCAATCTGAAGTTCGTGCTGTCGAACAACACGAGCGAGCGAGTGGGGATGTGGCGTTTCCTCGGCGGTAAGGACACGAACGATGACAACGACGTCAGCGGCGTGACGCTGGTCGATCCCGTCGGCAAGAAAAAGTACTTCGTTGTGACCGACACCGAGAAGAGCTGCCTCTGCAGCCGTAAAGTCGATCACATCGACGCGAACAGCAAACTGAATCTGTGGGCGAAGTACCCCGCGCCGCCGCCCGACGTGACGAAGGTGTCGATCGAGATTCCGCACTTCCAGCCGATCGACGACGTGCCGATCTCCCAATGATCGCCGCGCTCTTTCTGTTCGCCGCTGCGCAGGCGACCGGCAAGGTCATCGACCTGGCGCCGCCGAAGATTCTCGATCTCGTCATCCCGGGCGAGGCGGGCACGACTGCAACCGTTCAGGATCTGCAGGTCAAAGAGCTCGGCAACGCGGTGCAGATCGATCTCGCCGCCGACGTTCTCTTCGACTTCGACAAAGCCGACGTCCTGCCGAAGGCGGAGGAC
Organism: Thermoanaerobaculia bacterium; assembly: GCA_035516895.1. Classification (GTDB taxonomy): domain Bacteria; phylum Acidobacteriota; class Thermoanaerobaculia; order Gp7-AA8; family Gp7-AA8; genus Gp7-AA10. The sequence goes on from DATIZY010000306.1 coordinate 1,006, forward strand.
ACGCTCGGCAAGGCCGCAACGATCATCAAGCAGCGCGCGAAGGGAACGGTCCTGATCGCCGGCCACACCGATTCGAAAGGCGGCGACGCGTACAACATCAAGCTCTCGCTTCGCCGTGCCGACGCCGTGCGCGACTGGTTCATCAAAAAAGGGGGACTGGCGCGAACGCACTTCGAGACGAAAGGCTTCGGATCGAAGCAGCCGGTGGTGCCGAATCAAAATCCGGACGGCAGCGATGATCCGGCCGGGCGGGCGAAGAACCGGCGCGTGGAGATCATGATCAAGACGTGATTTGCTACGGCTTAGGCGTTAGGCGTTAGGCGTTAGGCGTCGGGCATCGGGCATCGGGCATCGGGCATCGGGCATCGGGCGTCGGGCGTCGGGCGTCGGGCGTCAGGCGTCAGGCGTCAGGCGTCAGGCATCGGGCGTCGGGCGCCTGGAGCTCTGAGGATGCTCGGCGCAGGGCATCTGGGCACGGGGAAGTCACCGGCGAACGGCGCAGGGTGTGTTTGGACATCGGGCGTGGGCCTTACGACGTCGGCGATAGCGCCAGCGACGATCCCACCCACGTGAACTCTTTGTTGAAGTCGACGCCGAGCATCTTGCCGCGCGACAGACGAACGAGATTCTGCGCGAGGACCGGTTCCCGCTCGTCGTCCGGCCGCAGAAACATCATCCGGATCTCGATCTTCACGCCTCCGCCGTCTGGCGCCTTCAGCGCCGGCGCGTACTCGATCTTCTCCTGCACGCACCACTGGTCGCGCTCGCCGCGCGGAATCGCATCGATGTCCTTCTGTGCCGGATCGACGTTCACTCCGCCGCCGGCGAATGAAAACAGCGGCTTGAGAACGACGTTTTCCGACAGGCGATCGACGTCGGAGACGAATCTCGCCTTCGGCACGGCAGGATGATCGAGGAACGGCAGCGAATACTTCGACCAGGTCCAATACCAGTTCGGATGCGGTACCCATTCGACGTCGAGCTCCCGCCGGTAATCGAACGGCACGGCGATGTCTCTTCGAATCAGCTCGTCAAACACTACACGATTATAGATACGCTTAATTTGTACATTCCCGCGGAAGAGTTTTTTTCCGCGCAACGTCAGCGCGCGCGGATCGACGGCATCGACTCCGAATAGCAGCTTCGTCGCTGCGAAGTCGGGATAGGTCTTCTGATGCGGCGGGTCGATGTCCATGAGAATCACTTCGGCCGGATCGTGATCGCCGACGATCGTGCGCCGCGCAAGATCGAGAAATCGCTCGCGATCGAGACCCGAATACCAGCACGACCACGGCCCTTCGAGGCCGCGAATCGGAGACAGCACCGCGGCCCATGCGTCGCGCTGCACGACCTGCATCGCCGTCAGCGACGGAAATCCCTGCAGCTCGATGAGCTTCGGCACATACGCGCCGTTCTGTTCGACGACGGCGAAGTCGACCTGTGCGAGATTGGGCAGCGCGTCCATGCCGGGCGCGTTCCACCGCGGCGGAATCGCGCGTTTCATGCGCGCGATCCGCGAAGGATCGGAGAGCTGCGCCACGATCTCCCGTGCGGCGCTGGTGATCTTCACTTTGAAATCGTTGGACAAAAAGATCGGCGACTCGGCGAGGCGAAATTCGAATCTGCAATTCAGCCGCTCCGACAGATCGCGCTGATACGAGTCGTAAGTTGCGGGCGTGAATTGCTCGTTGAAGAGGTTGCGAAATCGAGGATCCATGTGCGGGCCGGTCGTTAGCCGGCCAGACCGGCGGAAGCCGGTCCCACACCGCACCGCTCCTCGACGAGAAGCGACAGATGATGTCGAAGCGGACCGAGGAATGTGAATTCGGATGTGAGCCGGCTTTGTCGCTCGTTTTCGCCCTGGAGCAGATCGGTCATCGTGTCGGCGCGCTCGCGATACCAGCGCTCGGTGACTTCGCCGGCCGCGCGCTTTTCCTCGAGCACCTCCAGCACATGCTCGCGATCGATCACCTCGGGATGATGGTTCATGCCGAGGACGCGCGGCATCTCGCCGCCCGGGTCGCGCGCGAATTCGAGCATCGTCACTGCCGCGCTGTCTTCGCTTTCGAACGCGAGGCAGTTCACGCCGCCTGTACCGTCGAGAATCAGATCAAAGAGTCGGTTATCGATGACGCGGAAATGGCGGTGATCGGAGAGAGACTCGGCAAATTGGCGGAACCATGGATGCTCCGCCGCCGATTCGGAAAGCACATTCGAAAGCAATCCGCTGCTCTTCGCGCGGCGCAGAATCGGCTTCGCCACGCCCGACCATCGGCACATCAGCCCGAACGAATGGCAGATGCCGATGAGCGCGGCGTGCGGATGGCGGACGATCGCATCGAAGAGCCGGAACAGCGGCGCTTCCCACTCGGGATGCTCGCTCACGCCTTGCGCGAATTCCGAAACGCCGTCGTTGAGCCGCGGGTCGAGATGGCCGGGGCCGCCGGTGCCGAGGTAAAGCGCGAAGCGTCCGTCCGGATGCGCAGGGAGGACGCCGCTGCGGCGAACATCAAACGACAGCGCGCGAATTTTCGCGTTCGCTTGCCGCAGCGCATCCCGCGATTCTTCCGCTGCGGCGCAAATCGCATGGACCACGGAGTCGTGGCCGAGGTTGGGCCAGGCGTGATTCATGTCGAGGATGGCGACATCGATCCGGTCCCGCTGTTCCGTGGGCACGGAATCGCTGACGCGTACGTATTCGAAAACGTCGGTGTTCATCGGCCGCTCACGATGCGAGGGGAATGCCGTACTCGGTCTCGGAGATGATGTAGTCGACGACCTTCTTCAGATCGCCGGTCTCTTCGAACACTTTCAACTGCCGGTCGGCTCCTGTGCGATGCCGCAGGATCTCGCGGGCGTACTCGACGTCTTTTCGCGATCCGAGCTCGTCGACGACATCGTCGATGAATTCGAGCAGCTCCTCGAGCAGCGCCGCATACGGCACCTCGGTTTTTTTGCTGAAGTCGATCAGGTGGGCGTCGATGCCGAACCGCGCGGCGCGCTGCTTGTTCTCGTTGATGAGTGCCTGCCGGTACACGCGCCACGTCAGATTCGTGGAGTGGAGCTTCCACAGCTTCACCGTGACGGCCTGAAACAGCGCGGCGAGGCAGATGGTCTCGTCCACGCGCAGGGGAACGTCGCAAATGCGGTACTCGAGCGTCGGGAAAAACGCGTGCGGACGGACGTCCCACCAGATCTTCTTGCCGTTGTCGATGCAGCCGGTCTTCACGAGAAGCTGAACGTATTCGTCGTAATCGCTCCACGAGCGGAAGTAGTCGGGAAGGCCGGTGCGCGGGAAGCGCTCGAAGACTTTCGCGCGAAAACTCTTCCAGCCGGTGTTCTGTCCGATCCAGAACGGCGAGTTGACCGAGAGCGCGAAGATGTGCGGCAGGAAGTAGCGCGCCGCGTTCATGATGTCGATGCGCGTGTCGTTGTCTTCGACGGCGACGTGCACGTGCAGGCCGAAGATCAGGTTCGCGCGCGCGATCATCTGCAGGTCGTACACGATCTTGTTGTACCGGTCGTGATCGGTGATCGGCACCTGCGACCAGTGCGAGATCGGATGCGTTCCCGCCGCGGCCACGCGCAGGCCGCTGCCGTGCACCAGGCGGATGATCTCCCCGCGAAGCCGCGTGACCTCGCGCCGCGCCTCGCCGACGTTCTTGCAGATCGGCGTGCCGACCTCGATCACCGGGTCGTGCATCTCGCGCTTGATCTCGTCCTTGAGCCGCTTTGCGCCTTCGGCGAAGAGCTCCTGGATGTGCGACCGCAGCTCGCGCGTCTGCGGGTCGACGACCTGGAACTCTTCCTCGATGCCGAGGGTGAAGGTGGGCGTCATCCGGTGCCCAGTTTATCCTGAGGCCGAGCGAAGTGAGACCGAAGGATCTGCGGTGCCGTCGCGACCGATCAACTCCGGATCGGCTGCTCCACCGGCTTATTCACGTTCATGACCTTCGGCCAGCTTCCGGTCACCTCGAGCTGCCTCTCCCCAGTCGCGATCTCGATCAACACCTCGGCCATGTTGCTGACCATCCATTCGAAATTGCTCTCCCCGACGGAGTGGCGATCGGCATCGGGCGCGCAGTTCATGAAGTCGATGGCGTAGGGAATGCCGGCCCGGACCGCGAACTCGACCGTATTCATGTCGTAGCCGAGGGCGTCGCATAGGGCGATGGCATCGCGGCGGATCCGCGATTCGAATTGCGGATCCATCGGAGGCGGGTTCTGCACGTAGCGCAGGTGGAACGGCTCCTTCGGATCGTACGCCATGATGTGCACGCGCTTGCGGCCTAACACGTAGCAGCGGTAGTAAGACTCGAACTCGATCGCTTCCTGCGCCATCATCGCGAGATCGCGCGTCCGGTCGTAGGAGGTGAAGAATTCATCGGCGTTGTTGCACTTGTAAACGTCTTTCCAGCCGCCGCCATATGCGGGCTTCATGAAGATCGGAAACTTCAGGTAGTCGAACACCTGGTTCCAGTCGACCCAGCGCATGTTGCGGAACGATTTTGCCTCGGTATTCGGCGGATATTGTTTGTGCGGAAGAAGGACCGTGCGCGGCACGGCGACATTGACGGATTTTGCGACGAGGTTGTCGAAGAATTTGTCGTCGGCCGACCACCACACCGGATTGTTGACCACGCGGACGCCGGAAGCCATCGCACACTTCAGATACGTTCGGTAGAAGGGGATCTCGTGGCTGATGCGATCGAGGATGACGTCGTAGGGGAAGACGCCGTCGTCCTTCAGATACGAGACCTCGACCGGCATCGCTTCGACGCGGTCGCCGCCCTTCGCGTTGATCGCGTTGATCAGCGCCCACGGAAACGTATCTTCCATTCCGAAGATCAGGCCGACTCGCTTTTTTCGCATAGCGGGGTCGGAGTATAGAGTGTCATCCCAGGCGGAGCGAGGGACCTCGTGAGGCGGCGGCGCGTCGTGGTGCCGCACACCCACACCGGTCCCTCCACTTCGCTTCGCTCAGGGTCGGGATGACAACATGTACCGCGAGTACGGCAAGTGGTGGAGCGGCACGCTGGGACGCGAGATGGAGTTTCTCTGGTTCGGCAAGTTCGGCCGGCCGGTGATGCTCTTTCCCACATCCGGCGGACGCTTCTACGAGAACGAGGACTTCGGCCTGACAGCGTCGCTTGCCGACAAAGTCGACGGCGGCGAGATCCAGCTCGTCTGCGTCGATTCCGTCGATCACGAGAGCTGGTACAACCGCCATGTCCATCCCGCGGTGCGCGCGGCGCGCCACGCGCAGTACGACTCCTATCTGCGCAACGAGATGATTCCGTACACGTTCAATCGCGCGCAGCGAGGCGACCTCGTGGTCTACGGCGCGAGCTTCGGCGCGTATCACGCCGCCAATTTCGCGGCGAGGCATCCCGATGTCGTAAGCCGTGCCATCTGCTTCTCCGGCGTCTACGACGTTCACCGATTCCTCGACGGCTACTGGGACGACACCTGCTATTTTCACTGCCCAACCGCCTACATCCCGAACATGAACGGCGAATGGGTCGGCAAGCTTTCGCGGATGGTGTGGGTGATTGCAACCGGCGAATACGACACGCTCGTTCAGCAGAATCGCGACTTCTCCGGCCTGCTCACGTCGAAAGGGATTCCGAATTACCTCGAGATCTGGGGAGGAGCGTTCGGTCACGACTGGCCTTGGTGGCGCGAGCATTTGCGACGTTTCGTTTGACACAAGGGGAGTCCCATGAAACGTCTCGGAGTCGCGTATCGCGTCGACCTCACGAGTGTGGCGAACGCCGCGAACGTGCTGGCCGACATGCGGTTCGACACGGCGTCATTCGTCATCGCGCCGGCGTTGGCCGTGGGCCGCGACAGTGGTTCGACCGTCGCGGCCCGGAGCGGTGAGAACGGTTATCTGCTTTCCGCCGCGTGGTGATGGCTCATGTACTGCCGCACCGCGGACGCGGGGAGTGAGCCCGAGATCGTGACGGCGTTGTCGCTGCGCGAGACGCTGAATCGCCGCAGAACGGTGACGAGGTCCGGGTTCTTGTCCTGAACCGCGAGGCGCATCGCGGAGAGCGCGCCGCGGAGCGTGTCCTCGACGTCCTGCAGTGTCTGCGGATCGCTCGACAGGCCGAACGCTCCGAGCTTGAGCGCGTCGCCGCTGTCGGTGGCCCAGAGGGCAACAGTGGTTACGGTCTTCAGCGCGTTGTTGAGCATCATGCCCTGCTTCGACTCGGTCGAGATGTGCGGTCCGCCGGCGATTCGACGGGCGCGCGCAACGTCGACGATCGCCCACGCGGTCGCATTCGGATCGATGCGGCCCAGGTCGCGGGCGAGGCCGCTGGCGGTCAGGAACTGCGTTCCGCCGTTCGCATACGCCGTGAGCGCTGCTTTCACCGCGTCGACGCTCCCGACGACGGCGAGATGCGCGTCGGGAAAGGCGGCGGCGCCGTTCCGCTGATCGTTGTTGTTCGGAAGCAGCAGATAGTTGTCGACGCGCGTTGCGCCGCGGGAGACGAGCGCGCTCGTCAGACGATCGACGTCGAAGCGCCCTTCGGCTGCGATCAGCACGTCGGCGTTGGTGCCGAGCGCCGTGCGCGGCGTCGTCGCCACCATCAGCACGTCGATGTCTTTCGTCGGTTGCAGACCGGCATCGTGCAGAAAGGCTGCTGCGTCGCCGTTCGTGCTGATCTCGTCGGTCTTCTGGAACAGCGTCGACGAGAGCGGGCTCGATCGCATGTCGGCGAGCCGGACGACGCCGACGGTCACGGCATCGTTCGGAATGAGCGACAGCGCGTCGTTCTTCGCGAATGCCGGGATCGCGAGCGACAGCGCGGCGCAGGTGAGGAGCAGCTTCTTCATGTCAGAACTCCTTTCGTTGGAACAACCACGATGCAAGTGCGAGACAGGCAACCGTGAAGACGGCGGTGGTCCAGAACGTCTGCGGACCGAGCGTGTCGGCCAGGCGCTCGGGCACTTTGTTGCCCGAGACGAACGTCACGACCGCGGCGCCGAGCTCCGCCGTCTTCGGCACGACCCAGTAGAGGCCGTTGATCAGCCACGCTTCCCAGTCGTGCGACACGGCGGCGGCGATGCGGTCGTGCGCGACGAGCATCGCCGAAAAGATGAACAGGCCGAAGCTCGTCATGATCGAGACCGCCGTCGACGACGTGACCACGCCGACGACGAATGCGAACGCGAGCAGCGTCGCGATCACGAACAGAATCAGAACTCCGCCCAGAAAAAACCGCGGATGGACGACGTGCGTCTTCCAGATGACGATCAGCCAGACGGTGCCGACGAGATAAAGGATGTTGCTTCCGGCCAGCACCAGCCCGGCCACGTAGCGCGACAGCAGCAGCTTCACGCGCGATACGGGCCGCGCAAGGTAGAGATCGATCGTTCCTTTTTCCTGCATGCGCGGCACGAGATGCGCAGTGGCGAAGATCGACAGCCCGGTGCAGAGCAGATAGAGCACGAACGAGAACCCCGATTCGAATCCAAGGACGAGCTTTTCGATGGGGATTTCGTTGCCGGACATCTGCACGTCTTTGCCGAACAGCCGCGCGCCGGCGAGCGTGCCGTTGATGATGTCGAGGTTCACCGCCGACGCGAAAATAAACAGGAAAATTGTTGACAATAAAAAGTACGTTATCAGGATCCACCGGGCGGCCGCCTCGCGGAGAACGTCTTCGATGTTCGCGACGAGCGTTTTCATGCGCGCACCAGATCCACGAACACGTCCTCGAGCGTCGATCGCAACGGCGCGAGCTCGCTGACGAGCCCTCCACGCGCGCGGATCTGATCGACAAACGCGTTCAATTTCTCGAGGTCTTCGATCGGCAGCTCGACGTGACCGTTCACGCGCTCGGCGCCGAACTGCGTCAGCAATGCGTCGTCGAGCGCCGTCGCGGCGACCTTGTACTTCGCCGTGCGGCGCGTCAGCGCTTCCACGCTGCCTTCCGCCGCGACTTTGCCGTTGCGCAGCACCGCGACGCGGTCGCACGTCAGCTCCATCTCCGACAGCAGATGCGAGTTGAGGAGCACTGCGGCGCCTCGCTTCGCTTCCTCGCGAAGAAGATCGCGGATCTCGCGGCGGCCGACCGGATCGACGCCATCGGTCGGCTCGTCGAGCAGCAGCACTTTCGGCGAGTGAATCAGCGCGATCGCGAGCCCGAGCCGCTGGGTCATGCCCTTTGAAAACTTCTTCACGCGCACATCGATCCACTGCGCGATGCTCAGCGCTTCGAGCAGCTCGACGCTGCGCTTTTTGATCACATCCGATTCGAGCCCCGACATCCGTCCGAAGATCGACAGCGCCTGCCGCGCCGTCAGGTAGTTCGGGATCTTGTGACCTTCGGGCAGATAACCGACCGAACGGCGGCTCTCCGGGTTGGAGACCGGAATCCCTTCGATGAACGCCTCACCTGCGGTGGGGCGGGTGAGGCCAAGGAGGATTTTGACCGTCGTGGTTTTGCCGGCGCCGTTGGGGCCGAGCAAACCGAAGAGCTCGCCGGGCTGCACCGACAAATCGATCCCGTCCAGAGCCATGACTCGTCCTCGGGTCACCTTGGCCCGATAGACTTTGCGCAGACCGCGGACTTCGATCGACGGCACGTCCATTCGACTCTGTTTCTACGTGGGAAGCGGCGGGGAGTTGCGCCGGTTCTCTACGACTGCCCCAACCATGTCCGACAACGCCGTATTCTTCGACCCCTCCCGCCGCCGTTGGTGGTGGATCAAGCGTATCGGGACGCTGTTCGGGCTCTTTGCGGTCGTCACGCTGAGCATCTGGCTCGTGAGCCTTTTCACGCTGCCATTCCTTCCGGGACTCGAGGGGTTCACCGAGCCGATGAAGCGGACCCTCAATAAGAGCTTCCACTTCACGAGGATCAAGCCGGAGCAATACCTGCTCCGAAAAGATCGCGCGAGCCTGCTCGGCTGGTACCGCAAGCTCCAGACGAAGGAGAAAGCGCGAAAGGCGCAGCCGCCGATCGAAGCGCCGAAGATCGTCGCCGCGTTCTATGCGCCCTGGCAGGAAACGGGTCTGCACTCGCTCGACGCGAATGCGAAGCACATGACCCATCTCCTCCCGTCGTGGGTCCACCTCGGCGAAGGCGGCGCGAGTCTCGACTTCCATGACTGGGATCCGGTCATGGTGCCGCACAACCTCGACGTGCTGAAAACGGCGCGCGAGAACAACCTCAATATCGTGCCGGTGTTCAGCAACGCGGAGCTGAGCGACTTCGATCCGGGACGCGCGCATGCGCTGCTCACCGATCCCGCGCTGCAAACGAAGATCATTTTCCAGCTGCGGCAGTGGGTGCTCGCGAATCACTTCCAGGGAATCAACGTCGACTTCGAGAACCTGCAGCCGGAGAGCGATTACGCGCTGCTCGTGCCGTTTCTGCAGCGGATGAAAACGGCCTTCGCGGCGGATCACCTGGTTGTCAGCGCCGACCTCGCGACCCCGGATGCGGGGCGGCCGATCAACTGGCGCGCGGCCTCGGCGATCTGCGACTTCATTGTCGTGATGGCGTACGACGAGCACGGAAGCGCCAGCAAGCCCGGCCCGATCGCTTCGATCGATTGGTACCGCGATGTGCTCGCGAAGGTGACGAAGCTCGTGCCGCGCGACAAGCTGGTCATCGGCCTCGCGAACTACGGCTACGACTGGGAAGAAGACCGCGACTGGGGCGATCCGATCACGTACCAGGGCGCGCTTATCACCGCGGCGAAGAACCGCGAAGACGAGAAGCCGCAGGACATCATCGACTTCGATCCGCAGGCACTCAATCCGACGTTCTCGTACGAAGACGATGACGGCAAGCAACACACCGTGTGGTTTCTCGACGCGGTCACGGCGGCGAACCAGTGGCTGATCGCGCAGAACTACGCCCCGCGCGGAGTGGCCGTTTGGGTCCTCGGCTCGACCGATCCGACGATCTGGGATTTTCTGCAGCGCCAGCGTCTGATGCAGCGGCCCGACATGACGCGGCTCGCGGCCATCCATTTCCCGTACGACATCGAGTTCGTCGGCCAGGGAGAAATCGCTCACATCGTCAGTGAGCCGAAGGACGGCTCCCGCAAGCTGGAGATCGATCCGGCCACCGGCCTGGCACTCGACGAGTCGTATCAGAGTTTCCCCGCGTCGTACGTCATCGCGCGCAGCGGTTACAAGCCGGGCGAGATCGCGATCACGATCGACGACGGGCCGGCCGAGCCGTACACCTCGCAGATTCTCGATGAGCTCAAGAAGTACAACGTCAAGGCGACGTTCTTCCTCATCGGCCAGAACGCCGAGCGTCATCCCGATCTCGTCAAGCGCATCTGGGCAGAAGGGCACGAGATCGGGAATCACTCGTACACACATCCGAATCTGGCCGCGTTGCCCGACCGCGCGGCGAAGCTCGAGCTCACGGCGACGCAGCGCGTCATTCAGGTGTTGACGCACCACTCGACGCTGCTCTTCCGCCCGCCCTACAACGCCGACGCCGAGCCGACGACGATCGACGAGGTCAAGCCGATCGTCATCGGCAATCGCATGCGATACGTGACCGTGCTCGAGCTCATCGATCCGCAGGACTGGAACGTCGATCACCCGATCAACGGCCACAAGCGGACCGCGGAGGAGATGTTCAACAGCATCCTCCAGCAGCTCGACACCGAACATGGCAGCAGCATCCTCCTGCACGACGGCGGCGGCGACCGAACGCAGACGGTCAGGCTGATCCCGATGGTGATCGAAGCGCTGCGGAAGCGCGGGTACCAGTTCGTGACGGTGTCGCAGCTGATGGGGGCGACGCGCGAACAGGTCAATCCGCCGGTCCGGCCCAACGAGCTGATGCTGCTCGCCGACGATCGCATCGTCTTCGAGACGCTCTACTACGTTGAGCTGTTTCTGAGCATCGCGTTCGTCAGCGGCATTCTGCTCGGCGCCGCACGCGTGCTGTTCGTGACCTCGCTCGCGATCGTGGACAAAGTGCGCTCCCGACACCGCGAATACGATCCGAATTACCGGCCCCCGGTCAGCGTCGTGATCGCCGCGTTCAACGAGGAGAAAGTCATCGCGCGTACGATTCGCGCGGTGCTGGCGAACGGCTACGACCCGCTCGATATCATCGTCGTCGACGACGGATCGAAGGACCACACGTCCGGCGAAGTCGCGGGCGCTTTCAGCGACAATCCGCACGTCAAGCTGATCCGTCAGGACAACGGCGGCAAAGCGTCAGCGCTCAATCGCGGGATCGCGCAAGCAACCGGCGAAATCATCATCGCCCTCGACGCCGACACGATCTTCGCTCGCGGCACGATCTCGAAACTCGTGCGGCACTTCGCCGATCCGGCCGTCGGCGCAGTTGCAGGCAACGTGAAGGCCGGCAATCGCGTGAATCCGCTGACGTACTGGCAATCGATCGAGTACGTGACCAGTCAGAACATCGATCGCCGCGCGTACGCGCTGATGAACGCCGTGACGGTCGTGCCGGGAGCGGTGGGAGCGTGGCGCCGCGAGGCCGTGCTGAACGCAGGCGGCTACACCACCGACACGCTGGCCGAAGACATGGATCTGACCTGGCGGATCCGGCGCGCCGGCTATCGCATCGACAATGAGAGCGAAGCGCTCGGCTACACCGAAGTTCCCGATTCGTTCAAGGCGCTGTTCCGTCAGCGCTTCCGCTGGGCGTTCGGAACGCTTCAGTGCCTTTGGAAGCATCGCGGCGCGGTGGGACGCTACGGCTGGTTCGGAAGGATCGCGCTTCCATCGCTGTGGCTTTTCGCGGTGCTCTTCCAGGCGCTCTCACCGCTGATGGACCTCGAGATCGCGTGGACGGCCATCAATATCAGCGGCAACTGGCTGCAGCGCGGCGTGGTCACTCACGACTGGTATCTGCTGCCGCAGGCGGTCAACTCGATTTACGTGATCGGCTTCATGTATGCGTTCTTCTTCATCGTGGAGCTGATCGGATCGTTCGTCGCGTTCAAGCTCGACCGCGAAGACAGCCGCGTTCTCGTGTGGCTCCTCTGGCAGCGATTCCTTTACCGGCAGCTGATGTACGCGGTGCTCCTGAAATCGCTGCAGATGGCGATCACCGGCTTCCGCGCGAGCTGGGGCAAGCTCGACCGCAAAGGCACGGTCGCGCTGCTTGTCGATGGAACACCGGCTTTGGCCGGTCCGGAAGCGGCGTTAGGCGGTCCCGAACCGGAAGCCGGCTGAAGCCGGCGCTCCATCCCGCGGCCTGAGGTGTGTCGAGCGGCGTCCTACCGAGCTTCAGCCGTAACGTGCACCGCCTGATAGCGGTGCTCGACGACGCTCCAATCGACATTCGCCAGAAACGCATCGATGTATTTCGGCCGCTCTGACGGTTTGTAATCGAGCAGAAACGCGTGCTCCCAAACGTCCATCACGAGCAGCGGGATGAAGCCGGCGACATTGCCGTCCTGGTGCAGCTCGATCCAGTGATTGGAAACCATGCCGTTCTTCGGATCGAGGTAAGCGATGGCCCAGCCGACGCCGCGCATCTTTCCCACTCCGACGAAGTCGGCGCGCCACACTTCATAGCTCGGAAAGCTCTTCTCGACCGCGCTGCGAAATTCGCCGCGCGGCGCGTCACCACCGCCGCCCTTCTTCATGTTGCCGAAGTAGTACTCGTGTAAAACCATGCCGTTGTATTCGAAGCCGAGCCGCCGCGTGAGCTCCGAGTAGGCAGGCACCTGCTCTTTGTCGACGTGACCGTCTGCGACGATCGGCGCGATGCGCTCGTTGAGCTCATTCACGGCTTTCACATAACCCTCGTACAGTCCGAAATGCATCTGCAGAGTCTTATCCGAGATACCCGTCAGGCCGCTGAGGTTCCACTGCTGGGGCTTGTAGATTGTTGTTTCCATGCACAGAGCGCATGCACGAATCGAACCCGTCGTCAGACCTCTTGAGCGGGGCGGGGCGGCGTCGACCTCGGAGCAATTTCAAGTCGCGCAGGTTGAAGAATCGCGGCAACGGCGAAAGAGTTGCAACACTTGCGCGCCGGTCGGGCGTTTCTCGCATGTGGCCCATCCAACGCTGCGCCTCAATTGATCCTTCGCTCCCGCCCCCCGGGCCACCCCCGCTCAGGATGAACTTGCGGCTGCGCAGCGGAAGGTCGCGTAAACGTAGGGATAGTTTCCGCGGAACCAATTGCGGAACGAGCGGCGAATGAGCTCGGGCGCTGTCGCCGGCGAGCCGCCCTTCATCACGAAGTGCTGGCCGTCGAAAAAATCCGCGGAGTAGTTCGGGTACGAGGCCATCGGCTCGAACCCGTCGAACCCGGCGAATGGCGTCGATGTCCACTCCCAGCCGTTGCCCGCGAGATCGTGAACGCCCCACGCGCTTGCGCCCGCGGGATACGATCCGACCGGCACCGGATCCCAATTCGCGAATCCGAAATTGCCGCGCGTCGCGTCCGGCGGCTCATCTCCCCACGGCCAGAGCCGCTCCTCGCCCGACGGCGTTCCGAAGGCCGCGCGGTGGTACTCCGCTTCGGTCGGCACTCGCATGCCCCGCCATTTCGCGTACGCCGACGCCTCCTCCTGCGTCGCGTACACCGGCGCGTCGAGCGGCAGGGGAACGAGCTCGAACATGCCGCGCCAGAACCATTCGCCGTTCACGCGCTTCCAGAAATGGGGCGGATCGGCGTCCGTCGCGCGCATGTAGTCAAGATATTGACCATTCGTGACGTCGTGGCGATCGATCTCGAACGCCGGCACTTCGACTTGATGCGCCGGCAGCTCGTTGTCCCAGCAGAAGTGACCGGCCGCGCCGAGCGTCGCAATGCCCGCGGGGATTTTGACCGTGTGCGGGCCGGCTTCAGCCGGCCGTGACCGGCTAAAACCGGTCCTCACACCGTGCAGCGGCGGCCGCGCATTTTTCCTCTCGTACGGCATCTCGTGAAACATGTACAGCAGCGTTTCCTGATGCATCTGCTCGTGTTCGAGGATCGCGATCGCCGCCTCGGCTCCGCGCAGCTGCGGCACGTCGTCGCGCTCGATGTCGCCGTTGCACAGCGCGCGCTCGATGCGCCGCTCGGCCTCGGCTCCATACGCCAGGACGAGATCGCGCGCCGGCCAGGAATCCGATGTCGGGTTCGCCGAGTCTTCACTCTCCGGATCGATGCCGCGCTCGAACAGCACTTCGTAGCCGGCGTCGACCGGCGGCTGCTTCAGCGCGAGCTTGATGAGCGTGTTGACGGCAAACGCTGGCAGATGTCCCTCGTAGAAAACGATCGGATTGCGCAGCTTGATCGGCCGGTCGTAGTAGGACGTCGCTTTCGGGATCGCAAAGATCTCGCGTGAACGTGCGCGGCCCTGACGGAACCACTCGAGGAGATCGCGGCGTTCGATGCCGCGCGGATACGAGAGATGGCGCATCGCGCCGGATTTTATGTCTTCTCCGACCGAAGCGAGGAGTCAGGTTCGGCGCCGTCTGCACGCGCACCGATGCTGCGCGGAAAATGATCCCTCGCTCCGCTCGGAATTTAGGAGGTCGAGACCGCCTCGCGCACCGGAATCTCGAAGACGCGGAATGGCAGCTCGTCGGGAAATTTCGTGCGTAGCAGCGGCATGGCGACGTTGTAGACCGCCGCGCCGCCCTTCGTCTTTCCTTCGAGGCTGCCGTGATGCGCGTGACCGTGAAACACCGTGCTCACCCGATAGCGATCGACCGGCTCCTCGAGCCGCGACGAGCCGAGGAACGCGATGATCTCCGGAGGCTCGCCTTCGACCGTCGCCCGGATCGGCGAGTAGTGCAGCACCGCGATCTTCTGCGGCGTGCGCAGCCTTGCGAGAGCCGATTCGAGCTTCAGCGCTTCCTCGATCGTCTCGTGCACGAACTTCTTGATGATGTCCTCCCCCCACGCGCCGAGGGATCGCCGTCCGAAGCCGCCGCCGAAGCCCTTGACTCCGGCGAAGCCGACTCCCCCGATTTCAACAACATCTCCGTCGAGCATGACGACGCCGGCATCCGTGAGAATCTGCTTGATCTCTTCCTGCTTGCCGGTTTCGAAATCATGGTTGCCGAGAACGCCGATCGCCGGAATGCGAAGCGATGAGGTGATGTCCTTCGCCAGCACGTGCGCCTCTTCCGGCGCGCCGTAGTCGGTCAGATCGCCGCACAGCAGAATGACGTCGGCGATTTGAGTCGCCTTCGAGAAGAGCGGCTGCAGCGCCCCCTGCGACGTCCTCTTGACGTGGATGTCGGCGACGGCAGCGATGCGAAGCGTTTCCTTTTCAGACATCACCTGCTTCCATCTTGCGCGATGCTCGCCGTCCAGTGGCCGATTTCTTCCGCGGTCATGGTGCCGAGCGGTTTGAGCCGGGCATCGTTGTAGCCCCAACGCTCGATGTCGATCAAATACTGCTGCCGCGAAATGATCGTTCCGTAGCAGATCTTGCTGTCGGTGTCCGGACCGCGGATTTCGTCGGCGAGCCGCTGCGACATTTCATCCATGACCCACCGCGGGATCTTCGATCGATGCGACGGATAGATGAATCCGAACAGAATCAGATGGGCATAGAGAACGCGCCAGAATTTTCCATAGCGATCGATGAGCCGGCGCCAGTCGAGCTTTTCGCCGACGGATTGCAGGATGTGCGCGACGTCGGCGCCGTCGAAGCGCTCGCGCTCCATGATCAGTCCCTTCGACCAGATCATCTCCTCGGCCGGAATCATCTTGACGTTGATGTCGAGCACCCGTCCGTCGACCGCGTACTTGAACCACAGCTCGTCGACCGCGGCGATGCCGTTGCCGGAGCTGAAGATCAGATCGACGAAGTCGTCGCCCTTGTACGCCTTCCCCAGCCAGTGCGGAAAAATCAGATCGGTCTGGCAGCCCGCGGCATGAAGAATGTCGCACGCGCGGTTCCAGTCGAACGGGTAGATGAAAATGTCGAAGTCTTTGGTGTGACGTTCGATGCCGGTGTAGCGCGCGAACGCGTAGGCGCCGCCGACGAGGTACGGCAGCTTGTTATCGTCGAGCAGCCGCAGCACGTCCTGGTAGAAGCCGCGGCTCTGCTGATCGAGAGCGGTGAGAGGGGCGCTCGCGAGGGGTGACATCGAGCTTCCGGGTTGCACGCCTCATGCCGCTCACGGCCGAGTTCCCTCGGCCCATGAAACGGCAAACCAGAGCGCTGCGTCAGGCCGCCGCGACCATGTTTCGTACTGGCGCATGACCTCGTCGAACGCTTCCGCGTCGAACAGTGCCATGCTGAGGATCGCCTCGCGTGCGCTGCGAACGACGCCGGCCATGTTCTTCGCCAGCACGTCGAAGATCTCCATTCCCGCGCAACCGCCGAAGAAGATCCAGGTGTTCCGGCGCGGCCGAGCTCCTGCCTGATGCAGCAGTTGAACGAGGCGGCGGCCGGTGAGCGGATCGTTGCCGATGCGGTCGTACGTCCGCATGTACGCATTCCACAGATCGTAGAGGCCTGGCGGTTCCGGCCAGAGGCGAAGGACGCCGTGATCGTCGTCTGCGAGCACGATGCGTCCGCCCGGCTTGACCGCCTGCAGCATCGTCTTGACGACGCGGAGCGGATCGGGGACGTGCTCGAGGATGAAACGCGCGTGGGCAACGTCGAACGATCCCCACTCATCGGCCGCGAGCTCGAGATCGAGCACGTCGCCGCGGCGAAACTCGAAGTTGGCATCGTCACCGGCGGCGAGTCGTTGCGCTTCGGCGAGCTGCTTCTCGTCGCGCTCGATCCCGAGGACGCGTCCGCGCGGAACGGCGCGCGCCATCGCGCGGGTGAATTGGCCGAGGCCGGAGCCGAAGTCGATGATGCGCTCGTCGCCGTGCAGGTCCATCTCACGGAGCGAGGCGTTGTTGAGCAGCACGTCGTTCAGCAGCGAGAGTCTCTGCTGTTCCTCGTCCGCTGTGCCGTGGATGTAGACCGATTCACGCAACCGGATACCCCGCTTCCAGCCATGCTTCGAATCCGCCTAACAGCGGCCGCACCGGATGGAATCCTTTGTCGATCAGCATACGCGCCACACGGGCGGCTGTTGCCTCGTTCGGTCACGTGCAGTAGACGACGATCTCCCTTCCGGCGGGGAGCGTGTCGTCGGGCGTCAGCGCTCCCGGAATGCGACGCGGATCGCGTTTGCGCGCCGCGGCGCTGCGCGCGTCGATGACGAGAGGCGCGTCGCCGCGGTCGATCATCGTCTTGAGCTCGTCGACCGACACGCGTGCCATTCGCAGCTGTTTGTAGAAGCGGCGACGCTGGGCCCATTTCGCGAGGACGACGAGCGCGAGGAGTGCGCCGAGGACGACCGCCGACCACCACCCGAGGTTCTCGAGCGCGAGAAGAACGCGATCGATGGCGCGGTGGAATGCCCGTCCGGCAGCGACCGCGGCTCCCGCCCAAATCAATGCGCCGATGCCGTCGAACAGAAGAAACGATGCGGTGGAGCGTCCGGCAGCGCCGGCGAGCGGCGGTGCGACGGTCGAGAAGCCCGGGATGAATTTCGCGACGAGCAGCGATCGCAGTCCCCAGCGCTCGAAACGGACCTCGGTGTCGCGCACGCAGGAGTCGGGCGAAAGCGAGATGCGGCAGAGCGTGCGGAGAATCCGATAGCCGTACGTGCGGCCGAGGAGGAACCAGATCCAGTCGGCGATGAGCGACGCCACCACCGCCGCGATCAGCACGTCGGTCGAGGACATGCGCACGCCGCCGCGAGTCAGAGCGCCGGCGACGATGAGAGTCGGCACGGCGGGCACCGGCACGCCGATCTGCTCGAGAAACACGTTCACGAACACGAGCGGCACGCCGTAGCGAATGACGAGCTGTACCAGTTCCGTCATGGGGTCAGAGCTCAGTTGTGCTTTTTCTAATCATGGTGGATTTGGGCTCGCTCGCTCTCTGTCACTTGATGCTACGGGTCCACTCATTGTGGATTTTGCGATGGCTCCTTTCCCCGGTCAGGGTGCGATTTCTACTCCTCGTAGCAAAAGCACAACTGAAGCTCTGACCCCCATCAGCGGCGGAAGAGCCAGAGAAGCAGCGACAGCACGATCGACAGCAGAATCGACGTCATCAGCGGGAAAAAGAAGGTGAAGTTGCCGCGTTTGTAGACGAAATCGCCGGGCAGGCGGCCGAAAACAGCGATCGCCGCCCCCACGACGATCAGCGCGATGCCGAGTACGATCAGCAGCCGTCCGAAGCTAACCATGTTTCCAAATGTCGAGTCTAAGTCAGTCGGGATGGAATTGACTGACGCTGCAGCCGTTGGCCGGGCGCGCGCCGGCGACCCCGACGCGTTCCGGATCCTCGTGGAGCGCCACAGTCAGCCCATCTTCCGACTGGCGTATCGAATGACAGGAAACGAACACGATGCCGACGATGTGGTGCAGGAGACTTTCCTTCGGGCCTACCGGAAGATCGCGCGATTCGAAGACCGCGCGAACTTCGGGACGTGGCTTCATCGGATCGCAGTCAACTGTGCGCTCGATCTCCTTCGATCGCGCGGCCGCATCGACCGTCACACCGGCGGCGATTCCGAGGAGGCTGAGATGACCGCAGCGAGCAGGGATCCGCAGCAGGACAGGCTTCTTCTCAGCGCCGAAATGCGCGAACAGGTCGCCGCGGCGATGGAGCGGCTCAGCGGCAACGAGCGCACCGCGTTCGTGCTGCGTCATTTCGAAGGCATGCCGGTCGAAGAAATCGGAAAGACGCTCGGCATCCAGGTCAACGCCGCAAAGCACACGATTTTTCGCGCGGTGCGGAAACTCCGCGAAGAGCTGGAGCCGTTCGTGAGGTCCTCAGCATGCAACATCTGACCGAACAGGAGCTTGTTCTCCATCATTACCACGACGACGAATCGCCGGCCGCGGTCGCCGAGCATCTCCTGGCATGCGACGGCTGTCGCGCCGAGTTCAACTCGATCCGCAGCGTGCTCGCTCTCGTCGACGAAATGCCAGTGCCGGAGCGCGGCAACGAATACGGCGCGCAGGTATGGTCGCGACTGCGATGGAAGCTCGGCAACGAACGCAGCCGTCGGCGCAGCTGGCAAACGGCGTTTGCCGCAGCGGCGGTCCTCGCGATCGTGTTCTTCGCCGGCGTGCTATGGCACGCACGCGTCGCGAGTGTGGCCCGGCCTGTCGGCCAACAGGCGGCGGCGCCCGCGGGCACACAGCCAACGGCCGCGGCGACGCAGTCCGACCGCGTGCTGCTCGTCGTCGTCACCGATCATCTCGACACCTCCGAGCGCATGCTTCGCGATGTCGCGAACGCCGACGCCAAAGACGGCCTCGACCTCGGCGATGAGCAGAAGCGCGCCGTGGAGCTCGTCGCTTCCAATCGTCTTTATCGCGACGCCGCGCTGCAGCACGGCGACACGCGTCTTGCCGCGGTGCTGAACGATCTCGAACCGATTCTGCTCGAGATCGCGCACTCCGACGGAAAGCTCTCGCCCGCGGAAGCCGGGAATCTCCAGAAACGCATCGACTCGAAAGGACTGCTGTTCAAAGTGCGCGTGATGACCGCGCAGAAGGGAACCAACTCCGTATGAAAACGAACATGATTTGCGCCGCCGCATTGGCGCTCGTGCTGACCGCGCCTGCGATTCGCGCGGCGAACGACCTCCGCGACTCCGACTCCGATCGCCAGCAGGAGCGCATCGAGCGCGAGCAGGACGCCTACGATCAGGCCACCGACGCCTACGACGAACACGACTGGAGGAGCGCCGCGCGGCAGTTCGAGCGCGTTGCCGACATGAAAGGGCCGCACGCCGACGCAGCGCTTTACTGGCTCGCGAAATCGCAGAACAACATGGGCATGCGCTCGGAGGCGCTGCAAACGCTGCTCAAGCTCCACTCGGAATATGCAAAGAGCAAATGGAACGACGACGCGAACGCACTCGAGCTGGAAGTGCGTCAGTCGGCGGGCCAGAAAATCGAGCCGGAGCACGTCACCGACGAAGAGCTGAAGCTGATCGCGCTCAACGGTCTGATGCAGAGCGATCCCGACCGCGCGATTCCCATCCTCGACAAGCTGCTGCAGAGCAACAATTCCCCCAAGCTGAAAGACAAGGCGCTGTTCATCCTCACGCAATCGCAGTCGCCGCAGGCGTCCGAGATTCTCGCGAGGGTTGCGCGCAACGGCGCCGACCCCGACATGCAGCGCCGCGCGATCAGATACCTGGGCGTCACCGGCATCGATCGCAATCGCAAGCTGCTTTCGGACATCTACACATCGACGAACGACCTGGAGATCAAGAAGTCGGTGCTGAAGTCGTACATGGTCGCGGGTGATTCCGCTCGTCTGCTCACGCTCGCGAAGAACGAGCCGAACCCGGAGCTGCGCATGGAAGCCATCTCGCAGCTCGGAATCCTCGGCGCTCGCGAGGCCCTCGCGGACCTCTACACCACCGAAACATCCGTGAGCGTGAAGAAGAAGATCATCCAGGCGATGTTCATCGGCGGAAACGCGGAGAAGCTGTACGACATCGCGCGCAACGAGCCGAGCCAGGAGCTGAAGCTGACGGCCATCCGGAATCTCGGCCTGTTAGGCGGCGAGCGCTCGGGCGAGATGCTGACGAATCTCTACAACTCGGACACGCATCCCGAGCTGCGCCGCACCGTGATCAACGCGCTCTTCATCCAGGGCAATGCGAAAGCGCTCGTCGCGCTGGCGCGAAAAGAGACGGATCCCGACATGAAGAAGGAAATCATCCAGAAGCTGTCGCTGACCGGTTCGAAAGAGGCCGCGGACTACCTGATGGAGTACCTCAAGAACTGAGGACTCAGGACTGAGGACTGAGGACTGAGAGCGGGCCGAGGACTGAGGACTGAGTAGTTTCTGGTAGATCGGACGACTCCGTCCTCAGGCTCGCTCCTCGTGCCCGGGTCTCATCCCGATCCTCTGCCCGTTCTTCTGAGTGACTCCCTAGCGATTCTTGCGACCGACGAGTCTTCTGCGAGTAACCTCTCAGTCCTCAGTCCTCAGTCCTCAGTCCTCAGT
>DATIZY010000307.1:0-10912 GCA_035516895.1 Thermoanaerobaculia bacterium
TGTACCTCGTGCTGAGCGGCTCGGCGTCGGACTGGTTTCTGTGGACCGTGCGCTGGGCGTGGATTCACGAACGCGAATATCCGCATTTTCCGTGGTTCACGACTGCGCTGCCGTTTCTGCGCGATTCCTCGTGGTTACTCCTGTTGTGTCTCGCCGGCTGGATCACAGAGCTGCGCGCAGGCGAGCGTGACGTCCTGTTGCTGCTCGCATTGCCGTCGACGCTGCTGTCGTTCGCCGCGCAGCGAGCGCCGTTCGAATACAGCCTCATTCCTTTCATCGGCATCGCGGTGATTTTTGCGGCCAGGGGTGTCGCAGCGCTGGTCAACGTCCGCAACCGCGTTCTCACGGCGGCCGTCGCTTTCGTCTGTGCGGCCGGCATGGCTGCCGATGTGCCGCGGACGTTCCAGGCTGCGATTCCTTCGAACGACGCACAACTCGCGACATTGACGCGGCTCGGTATGGCCACGGCCCCGAATGACGCGGTGTACGACAACACCGGCGCGTATTTCGCTCGTCCAAATGCCTGGTATTTCTTCTATACCGACGAGGTCCTTCGCCGCCGCCTCTTTTCGACAATGACCATCGAAGTCGAGGAAGCGCTGCGACGCACGCAGGCGCCGGCAATTCTCATCGACCTGCGCTTCCGCGGGCTGCCGCCCCGTTTGCAGGCGTTCCTTCTCGAGCACTATCAGCCGTATTTCGGCGACCTTCGCCTGTGGGGCATGCGGTTCGGTCCCGCTGCATCGGTCGATGCACAATTCTGGGCGATCCGCGACGGCGAGTATTTCGTCTATCCGAACACGACGCTGCTCGTGGATGGCCAGGCCGTCACAACAGGCATCGTGCGCCTGCGCGCGGGTCCCCATCGCGTCGTGTTTTCCGGCAAACCCGCGGCATTTGCTCTACTGTGGCTTCCGCGCGACGGAAAACCATACGTGCCTTCCAGCTCGCCTGCGCCGAACGTGTTTTCGGATCTCTAATCGGCTCCGCGACTGTGCGATCATGAAGCGAACGCGTGAGTGATCGCCGCCGACTCGCCGCCATCAGCCCCTATTGGGTCGCGTTCGTGCTCTGCGCAGCTGCCTCCGCCGTCCCGTTTCTTGTCACCTACCGCGTGCCGATGACGGACCTCCCGCAGCACGCGGCGCAGCTCGCGATCTGGAAGCACTACAACGACGCTTGTTACGGCTTCTTCCGCATTTTCTACAAGGACTGGCTGACTCCGTATCTTCTCGGCTACGGCATCGCGCGGCTGTTCGCCTTCGTTGCGTCGATCAACAGTGCATTGAAGCTCACTGCGTACATTGCGGTGGTGGCACTCCCGCTCGCGCTGCGCGAGCTCACCCGCCGTGCCTCGCTCGACGACTTCCTCTCTCTCCTCGGGCTTCCCTTGGCGTTCGGATTCAGTTTCGGCTACGGATTCCTCAATTTCATTGTGGCGATTCCCATCGGCATTCTCTTCGTCGCCTGGGCATTCGATTACGCCAGGCGCCCGACGGTGAAGGTCGGGGTGGCGCTTACGCTCATGTCGCTGCTGCTCCTCGCCTCGCATGCGCTCGTCTACGCGCTCTGTCTCGCGATTGCCGTCACAATGCACCTTGGGTCGGGGCAACGGATCCGGTCGTTCGCTCCCTACGCCGTCTCGGTGCCGCTCGCGCTCTTATGGGTCGTGCGGGTGCGCAGCCGCGAGGCGAGCGTTCACGCGCCGCCGGTCTGGAGCGGCCTTCTGTTCCGGCCGGCGAATTTTCCGTTGAACCTGCTGTCCAGCGGCTGGGATCCCGCAGCGCTCGGATTCAGCCTGCTTTTCGCGTTTGCCGCGTACCTCATTGGAGTCAAGCCGGCTGCCGATCGCCGTCGCTGGATTCCGTTGATCATCGCGGCGGTCTGTTATTTTTTTCTTCCGTCTCCGGCATTCGGCACGGCAGCTCTTTACGAGCGGTTCGCGGTGTTCTGCGGGAGTTTCGCGCTTTTTGCGCTCGATCGCCGGGAACCAGTCGTCAACGCGACTGTGGCCAGAGCGTGGATTGTCGCGCTGATCCTCGTTTGGGCAGGTCTCATGTCTCTGCGCTTTCACGCATTCGGGCGTGACGCCGCGAATTTCGACCGGATTGTCGACGGTATTCCTGCGAATGCACGCGTTCTGTTTCTCGATGTCGACCCCGGAAGCGTTGCGGTGCCGGGTGTTCCATTTCTTCATTTCGAGTCGTATTACCAGGAACGCAGGGGAGGCATTGTCGGACGTTCGTTCGCGAGCCATTTTCCCGAGCTGATTCGTTATCGTCCCGGCAATGATCCCGGCACGTTCCTTTATCTGGACTGGTATCCATGGATGTTCCAGTGGGGGCGCGACTCGAACTTCGACTGGTTTCTTGTGCGGGCTCCCGGCAATCTGCGCCAGTCGCTCTTCGCGCATGCACAGGAGCCCCTCGATCTGCAGGGCCACTTTGGCATGTGGTGGCTTTACGCCAAACACAAGCGACCAGAACCCTCACAATGCGCGCCGTTCGAGCCGGAGGATCGCGAAGCTACTGCCTCCGAAAGATCGCCTGGTTGAGCCGCGGCCTGTAATAGACGAGCTTCCAATGGCGGTCGTTCCATAAGGCGCGAATGACCCGCGTGTCCTCCATTGTGGGACGGCCGGCGAACATCGCTGCGAAAGCCTGGCTCATGTCCGTCAGGCGCGGATCGCGCCAGATCAGATTCCACGTGCGATCGACCATGACCCATTCAGCATCCGGCGGAATCTGGACGGCGCCGGCCTTGATGAACTCGAGATGACGGCTGTGATATTCGCCCATCGCGAGATAGATCCACGTATCGAACGCACAGTCGACGGCAACGGTGTCGCGCGGCCCCGCCATCCTGTCGAGCGCATTTCCCGCGCGCCACGGACTGATCCAGACCCATCGGACATGCTCGTGCATCGCCCGCTCGACATAAATCCACGGCGAGAAGCGATCGCGGTAGCCGCATTGGAAGGCTTCATAAGAAAAGTAGATCGCAAGCGCCGCCATGATCACACGGGCGGTTCGAAGCGACACATGCGCGACGATCGGGGCAATGCTGTAGCCCATGACGGCCGGGACAACAAACGCGACGAAGCGCGGCAGGCCGCCAAAAAAACCGAGGGGCCGAAATTGCAGCGGCATTGTGAGAAATGCCGCGATCGCGGCGGCGATCGCGAACACGAACCGTTCTTCCATGCGATCGCGAAAGCGATAGACGCAGTACGGAATCAGGCAAATCAGAATCGTAAACAGCGGGCCGTAGCCGGAGAAGAAGAGCTCGTAGCGCGGCCAGAACCACCACTGGTGCCGCCATGGAACGTAGACGCCGAGGGGTTCGCGGGAGAAGGGTTCGGCGAGGAGCATGTACGGAAAGCGCCACCAGTTCGCCCAGTCGCCGTAGCCGATGAAGTTCGGCGTCGTTCCGATCGCCGCTGCTTTGTCGCGCGCGTGCGAGAAATTGACGGCGTAAACCGCGCCGCCGCCGATCGTGAACGCCGCAATCGAAAAGAGCACGGTGTACGCGAAATTGCGCAATGTCGGACGGTGGCGAATCGCGCGCGCGGCGAAAAACGGCGCCAGTCCAACGAGCACTGCGGCGGCATGCGGTTTCGTTCCGCCCGCGAGAACCATCGAGACGATCGTCAGAACCCACGGCATCCTGCCGCCGTCGACACACCATCGCGCCCCCCACATCAGTGCAGCGACGCAGAAGAAGCAGGTCATCAAATCGTTCTTATCGGCTCCGCTGTGCAGCAGAAGAACCGGAGTGGCTGCCGTTGCGACGATCGTCGCTGCCGCCGCGGGCCCGCGCCCGAACCAGCGCTCGACGGCGGCGCCACAAGCGATGAGGAACAGAATGTAGAAGGCCGTGCCGATCCATTCTGTAATGTGGTCCGTTCCCGTAAGAACGAGGATATCGGTCAGCAACAGCTCATAATTCGCCGGGAGAACGGTGACGCGCGGGTCGCCGGTGACGAAGTAGCCGTAACCATGGTTCTCTGCAATGAAGACGGCTTTCGGCAGGTGATAAGCGAGCGCGTCGTGATTGTCGGGCGGCAGAAGAGCGCCTCGCCAGAGGACAAATGCAATCCATACGACAATGGGAATGCAGACGAGCAGCGCAAACGGATCGGGCGCTGGCAGCCGCAGATACTTCCAAAGCAGCACGATCGCGGCAATGACGAACAGCGCGAGCGCGATGGAGAGCGTCGTTCGCGTCAATGTGTGCGTCAGCGCCAGGATCCAATTGATACCGATCCACGATCCGATGGCGATGACCGCGGCCGCCGTCATGCGCTCGAGCGGAGTCGTTTCTATCGGACCGACTCCCATTTGGTTTGCGCGGCCTTCAAGGCGGGATGGCTCACAAGAAGGTGCCACAGGACCGCGCAGAGGCCTTCGGTGTGCGGCGTAATGCGATCGGCCGACGCGGTCGGAATGACGATGCATTCGGCCGCCACCCGTTTCGTGTAACCGCCGTCCTTGCCCACAATGCCGAAAATCTTCGCGCCGCGGCCGCGCGCTTCGTCGATGGCCCGCACAAGATTGACCGATACGTTCTTTTCGACGCTGCCGCCGCCGACGGAAAAAACGAGCACCGCATCCCGCTCGCCGACGCGTGAGGTCTTCAGCCACTCGGCGAAGGCGGTGTCCCATCCGTCGTCGTTCACGCGCGCGGTGAGCTCCGAGACATTGTCGGTCGGCGTGTAGGCCTCGAACCGGCAGATCTTGCGAAAGTCATTGACGGCGTGACTGGCGTGACCCGCCGAGCCGCCGACCCCGATGATGAACAACCGGCCGCCGCCGTCGCGGACCTTCGCCAGCGCCGCGGCCATGCGGTCGACGGCCCCGTCGTCGATGCGCCCGATGATGTCGATCGACTCGTCGAGAAAGTCGCGGCTGAACGGCATCGCTCACCATAGTAAACTCAATCGTGTCGCGGGTTCGTGCCGTCAGCGTGCTGTTGGGACTCGCGGCGGCCGCGCGCGCGATCTCGCTCACGTGGCTCCATCCGCTCAACTGGGACGAGGTCGAATTTTTCCGCGCGTGCGAGTGGGTCTCGCGCGGCCTCGTCCCGTACCGCGATTTTTTCGAGCACCACACGCCGCTGCAATGGTTCGTCTTCGCGCCGGTCGCGGCGCGGATCCGCGCGCCCGGCGCGATCGCCATCGTCGCGATGCGCTGGGCGCAAGTGCCGCTCTGGATCGCCGTCTTCTGTCTCCTCTCGCTGTGGATGCGCCAAATCGGCATCTCCCTTTTCGCGCGGCTGATGGTGATCGCAATCGCGCTCTGCAGCTCGATGTTCATGCTCGCCGCCGTCGAATTCCGCGTCGACGTGCTCGCGTGCGCGCTGTTCTTCCTGGCGCTCGTCCTCGCGCAGCGCGGCTCGATGATCGGGTGCGGCTCCGCGCTTGTCCTCTCCGGGGTCGCGAACATCCGGTTCGGACCGCTGCTCGTGGTCGCGCTGGTCGCTTTCGCCGTGCAGCGTCGCGATCGCATCGGCCGGCTTCTCGCCGGCGTCGCCGCGGCCCTCGCCGTTTGCGGGGCGTACTTCACGATCACGCACAGCATCTCGATCGCCTGGCAGCGGCTGATCGTGGACAACTATCTGGCCGATCACTGGGCGACGCGCGCGCATGCGATTTTCCTCCATCGACTGCTGACGCCGTTCGGCGTGACGCTCAACGGCTTCGTTCCGAGCGCGATCGACGCCGCGACGATCGTCATCTTCGTCACTGGCGTGATCGGAATGGTTCGGCGCGATTCGCGCCTGAACGTGCTCGCGATTCTTCAGATCGCGAACGTGGCGTTCATCGCCGTCATGAAATTCATTCAGATCTACCACTTCGAGATCGTGATTTTGCTGATGTTGCCGTTTGTGGCGATCGAGATCGAGCGCTGGCGCCGCGAGCGCGCAATGGTGGCGATCCTCGCCGTTCTTGTGGCGATCAACATCGCGGTGTCGCTATTTCGCGGAAAAGAGGGAGACCTGCAGTATCAGGACCTGATCATGCGGGAGGCCGACCGCCGAACACCGCCGGACGGAACCGTGTTCGCCGGAGTGGGCTGGGCGCTTCATCGCAAGCCCGCGTATCGTTACTGGTTCCTGCGCGAAATCGTCCGCGTCATGGAGGCCCACGGCCGATACGAGCCGTACCGGCCGAATCCGGCGGATCCGCCGGCCGCGTTCATCAGCGATTATGGTGCGCGCGTCTGGCTCGCGTCGCATCCCGAATTGCGCCGCTACTTCACAACGCATTACTTGCCGGTCTGGCGTGATTTGTGGCTGCCGGGGATGAGCGGAATCGTCCCCGCGCGCGGCCGCGCTGTCTGGATCGTTCCTGCGACCGGCGATTACCGGCTGTACATGAGCGAGGACCTCGCGAAACATCCCTGGTTCCGCGGCGATCCGACCGCCACGACGCTTCTGCAGAACGGAATGCCGATCAGGCTGCGCCGCGGATCGCTCTATGGCGTGACCTCGTCGTCCCCCCGTCCAGTGGGCGTTTTCATCGTGCCCGCCTCCACGACGAAGCTGTTTCGTTATCCATTGGGCAACGTCGACATTGACGGCGCTCCGCCGCCACAATGGCATGTTCCTCATTTATGGTGAAAGCGCTTTTCCTCGATCGCGATGGAGTTCTCGACGAGCTCGTCTACTACGCGGATACGAAGTCGCACGACGCACCGCGGACTCCGGAGAGTCTGAGGCTGCGTCCGCATGTTCGCGAGGCGCTCGACCTCGCTGCGAAAAACGGCTGGATGATTTTCGTGATCACGAACCAACCGGACGCGGCGAAGGGCAGGACCACACGCGACGCTCTTCGCGCCGTGCACGCGCGGCTCGTCGAGGATCTGCGCGGAGCGCCGGTCACCGAATTCTTCTACTGCTTCCATCGGGCCGAGGATCGGTGCGAGTGCCGGAAACCGTCGCCGAAGTTCGTGCTCGACGCCGCGAAAAAATACGGCATCGACTTGAACGAATCGTGGTTCGCCGGCGACGCCGACACCGACATCGAATGCGGCAGGCGCGCGGGCCTGCGAACGGCACTGCTAGAATATGAACACTCGAGGTCCAAACGAGGCGCCGAGCGGCCGGACTGGGTCTGTCGTGACCTCGATCACTTTGTACGCAAGCTGACCGGTCAAACATCGTCCCATGCCTCTCGATCTGAAGATTGAGCTGTACGCAGACGGCGCCGACGTGCGCGAGATGGCGGCGGCGCGCGACGCCGGGCAGGTGCGCGGCTTCACGACGAATCCGACGCTGATGCGCAAGAGCGGCGTCGGCGACTACGAGGCGTTCGCGCGCGAGGCGCTGCGCGCGGTCGGCGATCTGCCGATCTCGTTCGAGGTCTTCGCCGACGAGTTCGCTGAAATGGAGCGGCAGGCCAGACAGATCGCCACGTGGGGCGACGCTGTTTTCGTCAAGATCCCGATTACAAACACGCGCCGCGAATCGTCGATCGATCTCATTCACCGGCTGGCCGTGCACCGCGTGAAGCTCAACATCACCGCGATCCTCACGCTCGATCAGGTGCGATGCGTCGTCGACGTACTCCAGCCCGAAGTTCCCGCCATTGTGTCCGTGTTTGCGGGAAGGATTGCCGACACCGGCCGCGATCCCGTGCCGCTCATGCGTGAAGCCGCCGCGATCGTCGCCGCCAAGCCGAAGGCGCGGCTCTTATGGGCCAGTCCGCGGGAGCTCCTGAACGTTTTTCAGGCGGATTCGTGCGGCTGCCACATCATTACAGTGACTCCGGACATCCTCAAGAAGCTCACGATGGTCGGCAAATCGCTCGATGATTTATCGCTCGACACCGTGAAGATGTTCTACAACGACGCCGCGGCAGCGGGATTCCGCCTGTGATCCTCACGCGCACTCCGTTTCGTGTGACCCTCGGTGGCGGCGGGACGGATCTGCCGTCGTATTACACGAAGCACGGCGGATTCATCTTCGCAATGGGCCTCGACAAATACATGTACGTCGCGGTCAACCGCCCCGTCGTGGGACATCACATCCGTCTGCATTACTCCCATGCCGAGACCGTGGAGCATGTCAGTCAGCTCAAGCACGAGCTCGCGCGCGAGGCGCTGAAAGCGCACGGAATCGAGAACACATTCGAGGTCGCCTCGATCGCCGACCTGCCGGCTGGTACCGGCCTCGGCTCGTCGAGCTGCTATCTCGTCGGTCTGCTCAATGCCCTGCATCACGACCGGCGCGATTACGTTCCATTGCAAAAGCTCGCGGAAGAGGCCTGCCATATCGAGCTGGATATTCTCAAGGAAGGGATTGGCAAGCAGGACCAATACATGGCAGCGTACGGCGGCCTGACGGTGCTCGACATCGAACGCGACGGTCGCGTGCACGTGCGTCAGCTCGTCCGTTCGAGCGGGGACATCGCCGATTTCGTCGCACACACGCACATCTACTACACCGGCTCGCAGCGCGATGCGCGCGAGGTGCTCGTCGATCAGAACCGGGCGATGCAGCGGAACGAGGGGGCCGATCACGCGCGCGTCGCCGACAGCCTGCATCGCATCAAAGAGCTCGGACGTCGCATCCTCGAGGCGATCGAGAGCAGCAACTTCGACCGCTGGGGCGAGCTCCTCGACGAGCACTGGCAGAGCAAGAAAAAGCTGTCCGCGAAGATCACGTGGTCGCGCGTGGATGAAATTTACGATGAAGTGCGCCGGCGATTCGGCGTGTTAGGCGGGAAAGTCATCGGCGCCGGCGGCGGCGGATTCCTGATGCTCTATTCGCCGAAGAACCACACGGCGCTCGAGAAATTCATGGCCGAAGCGGGCATGCCGCGCATGCATTACACGGTCGAGCCGGAGGGGACGAAAGCCGTGTCCCAGATGGGCCACGGCCTGCTCTCGCCCTTGCAATCGCTCGCCGCCGCCGCTCAGGAGAGCGTGTGACCGTCGGGATCCTCGGCGGCGGGATCTCCGGAATCTCCCTCGCCGCCCAGCTCGGCGGCGACGTCGAGGTGCTCGAAAAACGCGCCCGCATCGGCGGTCTTTGCGGATCGATCGTCGACGGGGGCTTCACGTTCGACGCCGCCGGCCCGCACATCATGTTCAGCAAGAACAAAGACGTGCTGAACCTGATGGTCGCGGCTCTCGGCGACAACGTGCAGCAGCGGCGGCGCGACAACAAGATCTGGTTCAAAGGACGGCTCGTGAAGTACCCGTTCGAAAACGATCTCGCATCGTTGCCGAAAGAAGACACGTTCGAATGCATCTATGGCTACATCGCCAACAAGCACGCGAACGACACGCCGTCGAATCTCGCCGAGTGGTCCTACAAGACCTTCGGCGAAGGCATTTCGGACAAATACTTCATTCCCTACAATCGAAAAATCTGGAATTACGATCCGGCGAAGCTCGGCCTCGATTTCGTCGCGCGTATCCCGAAGCCCCCCATGGAGGATGTCCTCAAATCGGCGATCGGCATTTCCACGGAAGGCTACTTGCATCAGCTGTACTACTACTATCCGGTCGAGGGCGGCTACGAGTCGATTGTGCACGCATTTGCCAAACGCGTCCGCGGGCGCATTACGCCGTCGTATACGGTCGCGAACATCGCTCGCGACGGCAATCGGTGGGTGGTCAACGATGAGCGCAAATATGACGTTCTGGTGTCGACGATCCCCGTTCATGAGCTCCTGAGCGTCTGGCCGGACGCGCCGCAGAAGGCGCGCGAAGCCGCCGCGCGTCTGCGGTACAACTCGCTGATCAACGTTCTTGTCGGCTGCAATCACGATCCCGGGCACGCCTATACGGCCGTGTACGTTCCGGAGCCGGCGATCCTGTTTCATCGCATTTCGTTTCCGCAGAGCTTCAGCCCGAAGAACGTTCCGCCGGGTGGCTCGGCGGTGATGGCGGAGATCACCGCCAACGAAGGAGACGGCGTCTGGGAGATGAGTGACGATCACATTCTCGAGCGGACTATTTCCGACCTCGTCAACATCGGCTTCGTCGATCCGCAAACGATCGTTTACAAGCGCGTCGTTCGGTTCCCGTACGGCTATCCCGTCTACGATCTCGATTACCGCCGCAATGTCACGATCCTGCGCGAGAGCATCGAAGCGGCCGGTGTCCATCTGTTAGGCCGCTTCGCGCAATTCGATTACATCAACTCCGATGTCTGTGTGGAGCGCGCACTGTCGCTCGCCGAAAGGATGAACGATCATCGTTGAACGCCGAATGAAATGAAGAGGACGTTCATGCTTCATCCTTCATCCTCCGATCATGTTTGAGTCCGGAAACTACCAATACTTCGAAGACGTGAATTGGGGTCTCCTTCGTCTCTGGGGTGACCGGCGGGACAAGGACGTGCTCGATGCCGGCTGCGGATTCGCGACGACGTCCGAGCGCATCCAGAAGCTCGGGAATCGCGTGGTCGGCGTCGAGTCGAACGCCGACGCGGTGCGGGTCGCGCGCACGCGCATCGGCGAGGTGATCGAAGCCGACCTGCAGCAGTTCGCAACGAATCGCAAATTCGACGCGATCCTCTTCGCCGACGTCCTGGAGCATCTGCCGTGGCCGGTCGGCGTGCTGCGGCGCTACACATCGATGCTGAAGGACGGCGGCAGCGTCATCATCTCGCTCCCGAACATCGGGCTCTGGTCCGTCCGCCTGGGGCTTCTTTTCGGCCGGTTTCATTACGACGACACCGGCGTCCTCGATCGCACGCATTTGCGCTTTTTCACGCGAGGGAGCGCGCGGCAGATGATCGAAGCGGCGGGCCTTCGCGTCGTGAGCCGCACGTACAATCCCGGTCTCGCGCGGCCGCTCGTGCCGCTCGCGAAGAAAATGATCGGCGGCAAAGAAGGCGATCCCGGCGCGATCCTCGAATCGAGGCCGTATCGCATGTACCTCAAATCCGCGTATCCGAT
>DATIZY010000308.1:0-54391 GCA_035516895.1 Thermoanaerobaculia bacterium
CGCGTGGGGGATTGATTGCGCGCGGCGGATTGATCGCGCGTGGGGGGTTGATCGCGCGTGGGGATTGATCGCGTGGCGGATGGATCGCTTGGCGATTGATCGCCTGGGGGATTGATCGCGCGCGGCGGATGGACCGCGTGGAGGATTGGAGCCGTTGACGTGACTCGATTCCTGGTCGTCGCCGCCGGAGGAGCCGCCGGCGCCATGACCCGTTATGGCGTGACCCTGATCGTGGCGATGTTCTGGAAGCGCGATTTTCCGCTCGCCACGCTCATCATCAACGTCACCGGCTCGTTCATCCTGGGGCTGTTCGCCACGCTGGCGGCCGAGCGGATGGCTATCGATCCCCTGTGGCGTCTTCTCGTCGCCACCGGCTTCGTCGGCGCGTACACGACGTTCTCCACATTCGAATACGAAACCGAGCGCCTCACCGAGACGGGCGCGCTCGGCTGGGGAGTGGTCAATCTATTGACTTCCGTGTTGGTCGGATTTGCCGCGGTGCGTCTCGGCGTGCTGCTGGCGAGAAGGTAACGATGCTGAAACCCGGACCGGCGCGCAAGCTGATCATCACCGTGAACGAATCGGCGCGATGGCACGGCCGCAGCGTCTACAACGCGCTGCTCGAGCTCTTCCAGCACAAGGGTCTCGCCGGTGCGACGGTCTCGCGCGGCATTGCCGGCTTCACCGGACACGGCACGATCCAGACGATCAACATTCTCGATCTTGCCAGCTCGATGCCGGTGCGCATCGAGATCGTCGACAACCCGGAGGCCATCGATCGCGTGCTGCCGGACGTCTACGACATCGTCGACAAGGGTCTCGTCGAGATTCAGGAAACGACCGTTGTGAAGTTCGCCACCGGCGAGAAGCCGCCCACCCCGGCGAAGGGAGAGCTCATGCGACTGATCGGCAAAGCGAAGATGCTGCGCGTGCACATCGGCGAGAACGACAAATGGGAGGGCGAGCCGCTGTACGAGGCGATCGTCAAACGCGCCGCGCAGCTCGACCTCGCCGGCGCGACGGTCTATCGCGGCATCGAGGGTTACGGCGCGCACCGGCGCATCCACCGCCACAAGACCATGGCATTGTCGAGCGACGATCCGATCATGATCACGATGATCGACGAGGAGGCGAAGATCGACAAGATGATCTCCGCGCTCGATGCGATGGTGAGCGGCGGCTGTCTGATCGCGATCTCCGATGTCACCGTCGTGCGCTACGTCGAGCATCCGCCCGAGGGATGAGTTGCGGTAGGATCGTCGCGGCGATGGAGTTCGCCCGAACCGCCTCGCTCGCGAGGATGATGACTCCTGACGTGAGGAGTCCTGCCTCTTGGCTGAGCTGAACGAATCGCATCGCCGTCATCTCGGAGCGTCGGTCCGCTACATCGCCGATCTGCTCGAAGAAGCGGAGCGGATCGTGGTGATGAGCCGCAGCGGCTCGCCGTTCCGAAACTACAAGAGCGATCTCGCCGGCTGGCAGCTCTCGCTGGTCGGCGATTACGTCGAGCGCACGCGCCAGAAGCTGCTCGCGTTCGCCGAGCGCTTCGGCATCGACGCCGGCGGGCATACGTTCGACGTCCGCCACAGCCTGCACGTGCAGGCCACGATGTCGGCGATCTCGGTCGACGACATGCGGGCCGGCTCGCTGCGCGGCTACGGCCACATCGACGACGAGACCGCGCGCGCGATCGACAACGCGTGCGACGATCTCGAGCACACGCTCGAGGAGCTCGACCGCTTCGTCATCGCGCGCGGCGAAAGCATCGAAGAGAGAATCGAACGGCTGGAGAACGTATCGTTCGACACGGGTCTCCTCGCGCAGATGGCGAACGTCATCCGCTCGTACGGCTTCGTCGAGTTCCGCCCGGCGCTGCAGTCGCTCGTTCGGCGCCTCGAAGAGAAGACGTTCAACATCGCGCTGTTCGGCCGCGTCAGCGCCGGCAAATCGTCGCTGCTCAACGCGCTCCTCGGCGCACCACTGCTGCCGGTCGGCGTCACTCCGATCACCGCGATTCCCGCGCGCGTCCGTTCGGGATCCCCCGCGCGGATCCTCGTTCGCTTCGAAGAGGGGCAGCCGCAGGAGCTTCCGATCGAGCAGCTTCGCGAATTCGCATCCGAGGAATTCAATCCCGACAACCGCAAGCGCGTGTCGCGCCTCGACGTGATCTGCCCCTCGACGCGAGTGCCGGAAGGTGTGGAGTTCGTCGACACGCCGGGGATCGGCGCCTTGGCGACGGGCGGAGCGGCGGAGACCTTCGCGTACCTGCCGCGCGCGGACATCGCCGTCGTGCTGATCGACATCGGCTCGTCGATCGGATCGGACGAGCTGATGATTCTGCGTCTGCTCGTCGACGCTGCGATCCCCGTGCGCATTGCGCTCAGCAAAGGCGATCTCGTCGATGGCGGATCGCGCGAGCGCATGCAGCGCTACGTCATCGAGGCCGTGCGGAAGGAGCTCGGCACCGCGCCGCCGGTCTCGGTCGTGAGCTCCGTTCCCCAGGGAGCTGCGCTGCTCGACGCGTGGCTGAAGAGCGAGATCGAGCCGCTGCTCGCCGAGAGCGGCCGCTTGCGCGTGCAGTCGATCAATCGCATCGGCGAAGCGCTGCGCGAGAATCTGGTCGCGCGGCTGGAGATCGAGATGCGCGGTGCGGGCGGTGGTGCCGCCGATTCTTCGCAGGCCGATGAAGGACGTCTTGCGATCGGCCGGTTACGCGATCGATTTCAAGGCGTGCCCGACCGGATTCGCGCCGAGTGGCGGCAGGTGCTCGAGGACGCGGCCGCGGAAATCGCAGCGAGCTGGAAGGCGCATCGCAAGCCGGTCGCCGCGCGGCCGGTCCTCAGCCGGCTTCTGCACGAAGCGATGCTGCACGTGCGGCGCGAGTACGCGAGCGAGTTCGGCAGTCTGAAGAAAACGCTGACCGCCGCGGCCGCCGGCCACGAACAGCTTCTGCGCGACAGCTGGCCGGCGCAGGAGCTCGAAGGATTTCCGATTCTCGACAGCGCGGCGATTCTGCCGGACGTTTCGCTGCCGCCGCCGGTGCTGAGCGCCGGAGGCCTCGCGCGCAAACGCGCGCTCGATGCGCTGCACCAGCGATACGAGGGCGCCGTCACCACTCCGCTTCGCGCGTACGGAACGCGACTTCGCGATTGGGCGCAGCGGCGCCTCGCCGATTTCGAGCGGCCGTTCCTCAACACGATCGACGCTGCCGTGGCAACCAGCACGCGAAGCGCTGCGGATGTCGCGCAAATCGAGGCGGACATTGCATCATTGCGGTCGAAGGAGCCCGCGAATGCCGGCCATTGAACGCATTCACGCCCGCGAAGTGCTCGATTCCCGCGGCAATCCGACGGTCGCCGTCGATCTGATGCTCGATGACGGATCTTCCGGCAGCTCGATGGTGCCGTCGGGAGCATCGACCGGTGAACGCGAAGCCGCGGAGCTGCGCGATGGCGATCCGCATCGCTACCACGGCAAGGGCGTTCTGAAAGCGGTCGCCGCCGTGAACGAGATCATCGCGCCGCGACTTCACGGCCGTGATGCAACGCATCAGCGCGAAATCGATCGGGAGATGATCGAGCTCGATGGCACGCCCAACAAATCCCGCCTCGGCGCCAACGCGATCCTCGGCGTCTCGATCGCGTGCGCAAAGGCCGCGGCGGCCTCCAGACGGGAGCCGCTCTATCGCTACCTCGGTGGCGAAAGTGCGACGCTGCTTCCGGTGCCCTGCATGAACGTTCTCAACGGCGGCAAGCACGCCGACAACAATGTCGACTTTCAGGAATTCATGATCGCGCCGCACGGCGCGAACACCTTCAGCGACAGCTTGCGCATGGGCGTCGAAGTTTTTCACGAGCTGAAAGCGACGCTGAAGCGGAAGCTGCTCAGCACCGCCGTCGGCGACGAGGGCGGTTTCGCGCCGCAGCTCCGCTCGAATCAGGAGGCGGTCGATCTGCTGTTGAGCGCGATCGAAAGCGCCGGATACAAGCCGGGCAAGGACGTTTCGCTGGCGCTCGATCCGGCGACGAGCGAGATGTTCGACAACGGCCGGTACGTCTTCTTCAAATCGGATCATGCGGCGGTCACCACGGAGCAGCTGATCGCGTTGTGGGAATCGTGGATCGCGCAATATCCGATCGTGCTGCTCGAGGACGGCCTCGCCGAAAACGACTGGGACGGCTGGCGCGAGATGACGAAACGGCTCGGCAGGAAGGTGGAGCTGGTCGGCGACGACATCTTCTGCACGAATCCGAGAATCGTGCAGCAGGGCGTCGATGGCGGCGTGGCGAACTCCGTGCTCATCAAGCTGAATCAGATCGGCACGATCACCGAGACGTTCGAGACGGTGCAGATCGCGAAGCATTCCGGCTACGGCTGCTTCGTCTCGCATCGTTCGGGAGAAACCGAGGACACGACGATCGCCGATTTCACCGTGGCGATCGGCGCCGGTCATCTGAAAACAGGATCCGCGTGCCGCAGCGAGCGCGTCGCGAAATACAACCGGCTGCTGGCGATCGAAGAGGAGTTGGGCAGCCGCGCACGTTTTCGGGGCCGGCAGGCTTTTGTGAACGGATAGTGCTGTCGTAGAATCGTCGCATCACGGCGATGGAGTTCGCCTGAACCGCCTCTTCGAGGCTGATGACTCCTGATCGAAAGGGAGTCGTCTCATGCTTCGACGGAAACGCCAGCCTTCCCGATCTGTACGTGCGCGCCACCGGACGGAGTCCGAGTGATCCAGCGGATCGTCTTCAATCTGATTCAGGTCGCCGTGGTCATCGTTTTTTCTCCGCTGGTGACCGGCGTTCTCAATCGACTGAAAGAAAACGTTCAATCGAAGCGCGGCCCGAGCGTCTTACAGCCGTACCGCGATCTGTGGAAGCTGTTTCAGAAGGACGAGATCGTTTCCGACCAAAGCTCGTGGATTTTTCGCACGACGCCGTACGTGGCGTTCGTCGCGCCGATTTTCGTTACGCTGCTCATTCCAGTCCTGACGTCGTATCCGCTCTTTTTCGCGTTCATGGCGGATATGGTGGGGGGAGGATTCGTGCTGGCGCTCGCCGGATTTTTCAAGACGCTCGCAGCGGTCGACACCGGAAATCCGTACGGACCGATGGGCGCGAGCCGTACGCGCATGGTGGGCTTTCTCGCCGAGCCGGTGTTCATCATCGTGTTCTTCACCGTCGCGTTCGTGGCCAACTCCACGATCCCCTACATCGTGCAGAAGCAATGGGTGTTGTCGCCGGCGGCGTTCGTCGCGCCGTCGCACGTTCTGCTGCTGGCGGCGTTCATCATGCTGATCCTGGCCGAGACGGGGAGGATTCCGGTCGACAACCCGTCCGGTCACTTCGAGCTGGCGATGATCGACGAGTCGAAAGCGCTGGAGTTTTCGGGGAAAGGCGCGGCGCTGATGAAGTGGGGCGGCTCGATGAAGTTCTTCGTTCTGCTTTGCATCTTTCTCAACGTGCTCGTCACTCCCTGGGGGCTGGCGAGCGAGATCGCCCTCGGTCCGGTCCTGCTGGCGATTCCGCTGGTTCTCCTGAAGATCTTTCTCTTCCTGCTCGTGCTGGTGGTGATCGAGTCGTCCTTCGCCAAGCTGCGGCTCTTCCGCATCACCGAGTTTCTCGGCAGCGCTTTCATTACGTCCGTTGCGGCAATGATCATGAGGGTCTTCTCACTGTGAACGTACTGCTCTCACTCAACACGCTGGCCGGCGGCCTCTTTCTCCTGACCGCGTTTGGCACGGTCGCGACACGGCAGGCGCGCGGCTCGCTGAATCTCTTCATCGCGCAATCGTTCCTGCTCGCCTCTTCGGCCCTGCTCCTCGGCATCGAGTACCGCTCCGAACATCTCTATGGCGTGGCGGCCGTCAACGTGGTCGCCAAGATCATCCTCATTCCGTGGATTCTCCGCCGCACGCTGCACGAGGAGGTCTACACACGCCGCGAGATCGATCAGGTGATGAACATTCCGAGCTCTCTGCTCGCCGCGCTCGTGCTGACCTTCGCCGCGTTCTTCATGACCGGGCCGTTGCAGCAGGCGCTCGCGCCGCAATTTCGCGGCACGAACATCCCCGTGGGATTCGCGGTGCTTCTCCTCGGCGCGTTCACGCTCGCCGTCCGGCGCGAGGCCGTTCCGCTCCTGATCGGACTTCTGGCGATGGAGAACGGCGCGTTCTTCGCCGGCATCAGCCTGGCCCGGACGATGCCTCTGCTGGTGGAGCTGGCCATTGCCACCGATGGTCTGATTGTCGTCTTCATTGCCGGGGTTCTGATCCGCGCCGTGCACCAGCACATCGGGACAACGGAGATCGGCGCGCTGACCCGGCTGCGTGAGGTTTCCGCCGCTGTGGAGGAGGAAGTGGCATGACGGTCGTCATCCTTCTCGTTTTACCGCTCGCCGCCGCCGCGATTTCGGGCCTGCCGTGGTGGCGTGCCGGTCTGGCCGCGACGATTGCCTCATCGGTTGGCGCGTTCGCACTGAGCATCGCTATCGCCGGGGATGTGCTTCGCACCGGGGCCGTGGAGGCGATCCCGAAGTGGATCGCCGTCGACGGTTTGACCGCGCTCATGCTTCTCCTGATCGCGTTCGTCGCCGCGATGTCCGCACTTTTCTCGTGGGGATACATGTCGCGCACGGTCCACGAGCCGGCCCGCATGCGCATCTACTTCGCGAATTTCAATCTGTTCGTCTTCTCGATGCTTGCCGTCCCGGTGTTCGTCGAACCGACGCTGGTGTGGATCACTGTGGAACTGACGACCGTCTGCTCGGCGCTGCTCGTCTCGTTCGAGAACACGCACGAGGCGCTGGAGGCGGCCTGGAAGTACGTCGTCCTTTCCTTGATGGGAGCGGGCGTTGCGCTCCTCGGTTTTCTCGTGCTGTTCGCCGCGATGCAGGCCGCCGGTGGCGGCGACTACACCTGGGATGGCCTCGTCGCTGCCGCTCCACGCATGCATGGCGTTCTGCTGGCGACCGCGTTCGCGCTCGTCCTCGTCGGCCTCGGAACGAAAGTCGGTCTGGCGCCGATGCACACATGGTTGCCCGACGCGCACAGCCAGGCGCCGTCGCCGGTCTGTGCGCTGCTTTCCGGTGTCGAGACGATCACCGTGCTCTACGTCATCCTGCGCCTGGTCCCGGTTCTGAGCGGTGCGCACGATTCCAACGTCAAGACGTGGACAACGGTGTTCGGGCTGCTTTCGGCCGGGGTCGCCGCGTTTTTGCTTCTGCAAGTTCGCGATTACAAGCGGATGTTCGCGTTTTCGACGGTCGAGCACATGGGAATCATCCTGCTCGCCGCGGGTCTTGGAACCGCGTCCGCGCGATACGGCGCGCTGTATCAGGCGATGACGCATGCGCTCACGAAATCGTTCTGCTTCTTTGCCGCGGGGGTGGCCCTGCTGGTCGTCGGCACGCGCGAGATCGCGTCGGTGCGCGGGCTGATTCGCACCTCGCCGGTCGCCGGCGCGACCCTCCTCATCGGCGCGCTCGCGATTGCCGGCGCGCCGCCGTTCGGGATCTTTCTCAGCGAGTTCTCGATCTTCAGAGCCGGACTCGCCGAGGGGCGGTACTGGACGATGGGGGCGCTGGTGTTGTTCGTCGTGATCGCATTCTTCGGAATCCTGTTGCAGGTCAATCGCATGGTGTTCGGCGAAGGAAGCGGCGACGCGCCCGTCGCGCCGATTCCGCGGACGTGTTACGCCGCGCTCGCGTGCAGCGGAGCGCTCGTGATCGCCTTCGGTTTCTATCTGCCTCAACCTCTCGACCGGCTCCTGAGGCTCGGCGCACTCGCTTTGGGACGTTGATTCGGTCATGTCCATGACGGAAATCGAAATCGGAACCGTGGTCAGGCGCGACGAGCGTCAAGCGCTTCGAGAGATCGAGTGCAGAGCCGCCGACCTTCCGGCCGTTTGCGAACGTCTTTTCCGCAAACTGGAGCTGACCTTCGGCGGTCTGATCGTCGATGAGACGAGCTCCGCGTGGGAGCTGCGATACGTTTTCTACGGCCACGGCGGTACCGGCTGGGTCCACGTGATCGTTCGGCAGCCGCTCGATCAGAAGGTGTTTCCGAGCATCACCGCTGCTCTGCACGCGAGCGACTGGCACGAGCGCGAGGCCGAAGATCTCTTCGGTCTGAGCTTCGACGGGCATCCGCGCCTCGGCGATTTCATTCTCCACGATGATCGATGGCAGGAGGGTCTGGCGCCGATGCGCCGCTCCTTCGAT
Source organism: Thermoanaerobaculia bacterium (assembly GCA_035516895.1). Taxonomy (GTDB): domain Bacteria; phylum Acidobacteriota; class Thermoanaerobaculia; order Gp7-AA8; family Gp7-AA8; genus Gp7-AA10. The sequence goes on from DATIZY010000308.1 coordinate 8,221, forward strand.
GGAAGTCAGCCGGTCATGCATCGTCAGCCGGAGGCGAACTGGCGTCCGCGCCGGGTCGTCCGTGCGCCCGGTGCGTTCGTCATGCCGGTGGGTCCGAAATTTTCCGGCGCCACTGAACCGGTGCACTTCCTCCTCGAGACGGTCGGGGAAGACGTGATCCGAACCTATCCGCGCCTTTTTTACAAATACCGTGCCGTGGAAAAGATCGCGGAAGGACAGGCCGCTGCAAGCGCCTTGCTCCTGGCGGAACGCTTCGCCGCGACGACCGCGTTCGCCCATGCGCTGGCATTCTCACAGGCCATCGAGACGGTCGGCGAAATCGCCGTGCCACCGCGCGCGCGAACGCTTCGCATTCTGCTGTCGGAGCTCGAGCGGCTTCGCCATCACGCCGGAGCCGTGCAGGAGATCTGCGAGTCGACGGCGCTCGTCGTCGCGAACAGCCAGGCCGCGATTCTGGAGGAAGATCTGCTGCGGCTCTGCGGCGCGTTGACCGGTCATCGGTATCTGTTCGGACTCGCGGTTCCCGGAGGGCTGTCGCGGGACTTTGCCGACGACGTATGCCGCGATGCGGCGGCGGAAGTGCGCGCGATCGCCGGCCGCTGCAACCGGCTCGAAGAGGCCCTCGATCGATCCAGCAGTTTTCTCGACCGGCTCGAGGAGGTGGGCTTCGTCTCGCACAGCGAAGCGCGCGAATTCGGACTGGTCGGACCGGTGGCGCGCGCGTCCGGTGTGGCGCGCGACCTGCGCAAGATGCAGCCCTACGCCGGATTTGAGGAGTACGCGTTCAAGGTCCCGGTCGAGGAGGAAGGCGACGGATACGCGCGGCTGCGAGTGCTCTTCGCCGAGATTCGAGAATCGGCGGCCATCATCGAGCAGGCCGTGACGCGGCTGACCGCGGGACCGGTGATCGTCGAACCGGCGCCCCTTCCGTCCGGCAGCGCAATGGGATGGGTCGAAGCACCGCGGGGCGCGGCGCTCCACTGGGTACGGCTCGACGACCGCGGTCGCGTCGCGCGCTATCGCGTCGTCACTCCATCGTTCATGAACTGGCACGGCTTTCATCTCGCCGCGGAGAACTTCGCGTTTCAGGACTTCCCGATCATTCTGGCGACCTTCGATCTGTCGGTCGCGGAGAACGACAGGTGATGCGATGAGTCAATGGGTCCTTCGAGGCTTGAGCACCGGGATCAAATCGACGGCGTATCCGTTCGGCGATGAGACCGCACCGGGCGTGTCGCCCGGCATCCCCGCCGGCGGACTTCGCCCGGCGCAGGAAATCCGCGATCTCGTCGATGTCTGTCCCACCGGAGTTTTCGGCGAAGCGGATCACAGCCTCGTTGTGAATGGACGCCGATGTATCCACTGCTTTCGCTGCGTGCGCGGGCCGGCGACGCCTGCCGGATGGAGCGAGGGATGGGAATGGGCAACCGCCGGCGGACCGCTTCCCGCGTTCGATCGGCCGTTCGCGCGTTCACTGCACATCCTTGTGGTCGACGCCGGCGATTGCGGCGCTTGTCTCAATGAGGTGCGTCAGCTGAGCGGGCCGTACTACAACCTGCACCGTCTCGGCTTCTTCATCACGCCGACACCTCGAGAAGCGGACGTGCTCCTGGTCGTCGGTCCGGTCACGGATCACATGCGCGAGCCGCTCCAGAAGGCGTGGGATGCGATGCCGCGTCCGAAGCGGGTCCTTGCCGTTGGCGCTTGTGCCCTGTCGGGCAGTGTGTTCGGGCCGAGCTTCATTTGCGGGACCGGAGTCCGCGACTTGCTGCCGGTCGATGCAGAAGTTCCCGGTCAGCCGCCGCCCCCGCTTGCGATCCTCCACGGTCTGCTGGTGATCGCCGGAAGAAAACAGTCGGTGAGTCACGGATGATCAGCGCGCTTGACGTTCTATTTGCTCTGTGTGCTGCCGGAATCGGCGTGTCGATTTTCGCACCCGAACGGAGCCTGCCGCGCGTTCTGGCGTGGTTCGGATCGGCGGCCTCGCTGGCGATCCTCTGGATCGGCGTCGCGGGCCTTTTCTCCGCGCCGATTCGTTGTTCCATCTGGTCGATTCCTTCGCTCGGGACGCTCTCCATTGCGATCGACAGGCTCGGCGCCTACTTTCTCGCTGTCGCCGCGCTGGTGCTGTTGCCGGCCTGCATCTTCTCCGCCGGATATCTGAAGCGCTATCTCGGCCGCTACAGCCTGCGATTCTTCAACTTCTGGTATCTGGCGCTGATCGGCTCGATCGCCGCGATTCTGATCGCGGGCGATGTCGTTTCGTTTCTTCTGGCCTGGGAGGCGATGTCGATCTTCAGCTATCTGCTGGTGAACTTCGAGCATTGCGAAGAGTCGCACACGCGGGCGGGATACATGATGCTGGCGATGGGTGAGGCGGGCACTCTCGCCGCCGCGGTCTCATTTCTTCTGCTTGCGGTTGCAGCCGGCCGACTCGACTTCCCATCGATGCACGCGGCCGCGCCACTCCTGAGGGGCGGCGCGCGCTGGGCCGTCTTTCTGTTGTCGTTCTTCGGATTCGGAGTGAAAGCGGGGCTCGCCCCGGTCAACGGATGGCTGCCGCGCGCGCATCCGGTCGCGCCGGGCACCGTCTCGGCAGTCCTTTCGGGAGCCATTTTGAATCTCGGCATCTACGGGATCGTGCGCGTGAACGCCGATCTCCTGCCTGCGTCGCTCATCGGGCCGGGCATCGTTGCGCTCATCGCCGGGACGATCACCGCCTTCCTCGGCATCCTCTACGCCACGACGGACAACGATCTGAAGGTGATGCTCGCGCACAGCTCGATCGAAAACATGGGCGTGATCACTGCCGGACTCGGGGCCGGCCTCGTATTCATCGCGGCCGGACATCCGATGATTGCCACGATCGCCTTCGTGGCCGCGCTTTATCACATGGCCAATCACTCCCTGTACAAGGCGCTGCTGTTCCTCGGAGCGGCGAGCGTCGACCATCACGCCGGCACGCGCGACCTCGACCGCCTCGGCGGTCTGATCCGGACGATGCCGTGGACGGCGCTCTTCTTCCTTGCGGGCGCTCTCTCGATTTCCGCTCTGCCTCCGTTCAACGGATTTCCGAGCGAGTGGCTCACGCTGCAGACGATGCTGCGCAGCGTCGAGCTGAGCTCGGTCGCGGTCAAGGTGATCTTCGCGCTGTGCGGTGCGGTGCTCGCACTGACGGCCGCTCTCGCCGTGACCTGTTTCGTCAAGGCCTTTGCCATGGGTTTCCTCGGCATCGCGCGCTCGTCGAATGCCGAACAGGCGAAGGAGGCGCCGAGGTCCATGACGGCGCCGATGGCGCTGCTGGCAATCCTCTGTTTGCTTTTCGGCGTGCTGCCGACCTACATGATTTCCGCGCTCGACGGCGTGCTGACGCCGTTGACCCATGCGAGCGCGGTCGAAGCGCTCGTGCCGCCGTTTTTCACCTCCGCGGTGGGTCACGTTCAGTTGCCGGCGCCGTTCGCGGCGGAGTTTCATGATCTCGGGGCGCAAGTGGGCGAGTCGATTCCTCCGCGCCGGAGCCTCGTCGTGATGCTTCGCGGCAACGCGGAGAGTCCGGTGATCTTCGCAATGTCGCCCACGTATCTCTTTCCCGTGCTCGCCGGATTGATCGGCCTCGTTTACGTTGTCGTCCGATTCGGCGCCGCGCGTCGCCGGCGGGTGAGCCGCCTTCCTGCGTGGGCCGGCGGCATTTCCCGCCTGCTGCCGGAGATGACCTACACGGCGACCGGTTTCTCGAATCCGGTTCGCGTCGTCTTCGACGCGGTGCTGCGTCCGGCGACGAGCGATACGCGCGAGACGATCGCCGAGCATTTCCGTTCCGCGATCCGTCACGAACGAGAGGAACAACACGTCGTCGACCGGCTCGTCATGCGGCCTTTGAGTCGCGCAGCGATGGCGATCGCCGGAACGCTTGCTCGAATTCATCACGGCCGCCTGTACGCGTACGTGACGTACGGGCTCGCCGCGTTGATCATTGTTTTGGTGGTCACGGTTTCTTCGTGACGCACCCGGCGATGGAGTTCGCCCGGAAACGCCTCAGCGCTGATGACTCCTGTTCGAGAGGAGGGAGTCATGGCAAAGCCGGACGGCTTCGTAGCGGATCTCATCGTTGTCCGACGCGCTCTCTCGACCGTCTCCGACGGGGTCGAGGTGCTTCCCGAGCGTGTCCGTGCCGAATGGAACGAAGTGCTGAACGATTCCTCACGCGATGTCGGCATCGCCTGGCGCGTTCACCGGAAGAGCGTCAATGCACGGCCGCTGCTGCAACGCCACTTCCACGAGCACCTGCTCAAGATCCGGCGCATGTTCGGCGCCGAGATGCAGACGCTGCGCAGCGTGATCGCGGCGTCGGTTCCCGCCGCGGCGGCGCTGGAGCTGCAGCGGCGCTGGCCGCCCACCGATCTCGACGCATTTCCATTCCTCGATGCCTCCGCGGTCTTGGGAGATGTTCCGGTGCCTTGTCCGCCCCCGATGCCGCCCGGTGTGATGCAGCGGCATGCGTTCGATGAATTGCGCCGCCGCTGCGAGCCGCTCTTCGCCACGCCGCTTCGCGGCTACGGCATCCGTCTGCGCGACTGGGCGCGACGCCGCTTCCGCGCCGTCGCCAATCCTTACGCCGAAATCGCCGCGGTCCTGCAAAACCATGAGAGCAACTGACGGTACGGAGATCCTCAGCGTGAGCGGGCTGCGTAAGTATTTTCCTGTTCGTGGCGGTGTCTTCGGCCGCACCGTTGCCAACGTTCATGCCGTCGAGGACGTGAGCTTCAGCGTCCGAGCCGCGGAAACCGTTGGACTGGTCGGCGAGACCGGTTCGGGGAAAACGACCATTGGGCGCTGCATTCTGCGGCTGATCGAGCCAACGCGCGGTTCCATCGAGTTCGAGGGCATCGAGCTCACGCGGCTCGGTTCCGGCGCGATGCGCCGCATGCGCCGCGACATGCAGATCGTTTTTCAGGATCCCTACGCCTCGCTCAATCCGAGGATGACGGTGGGAACGATCGTCGGGGAGCCGTTGGCGATTCAAACATCGATGAGCGCGCGCGAGCGCGCCCGTCGTGTCGCTCAAATCCTGGCGAAGGTCGACCTCGATCCCGGCTACGCGCGCCGTTATCCGCACGAGTTTTCAGGCGGCCAGCGCCAGCGCATCGGAGTCGCGCGCGCGATCGCCACGAATCCGAAGTTCATCGTTCTCGACGAGCCGCTATCCGCGCTCGACGTGTCGGTTCAGGCGCAGGTGATCAATCTGCTGCGAGACCTGCAGCACGAGTTTGCGCTGTCGTATCTGTTCATCGCGCACGATCTCTCGGTCGTCGAGCACCTGGCGCATTCGGTAGCCGTGTTGTACCTCGGACGCATCATGGAGATCGGGCCGAGGCGCAGGATTTTCGAAAACGCGCTCCATCCATACACAAAGGCGCTCCTCTCCGCGGTCCCCATCGCTGATCCCGCGGTCCGCAAAAAACGTGTCATCTTGCGGGGCGACATGCCGACGCCGCTCTCGCCGCCGACGGGATGCGTGTTTCACACGCGCTGCCCGATCGCGCAGATGCCCCTCTGCCGCGACGTTGTGCCGCCGCTCCTCACCTACGAAAATGAGCATGCTTCCGCGTGTCACTTCTCCGGAGCGCCGATTGCCTGAGAACAGACCTCGATCCGCCCTTCGCTTCGTCGTGCTCATCGGCGTCGTCAGTCTCTTCGCCGATTTCACTTACGAAGGCTCGCGCTCGATCACCGGACCGTACCTCGCGGTCCTCGGCGCGAGCGCGACCATCGTCGGAATCATCGCCGGTCTCGGCGAGCTGCTCGGATACGCGCTGCGCCTGCCGTCGGGCCGCATCAGCGAGGCCACGCAGAAATTCTGGCCGATCACGATCTTCGGATACGTCCTGCAGATGGCTGCCGTGCCCTTGCTCGCATTCGCGCGGACGTGGCTGCTCGCGGCAGTCCTGATTATTCTCGAGCGCGTCGGCAAAGCGATTCGCAATCCGCCGCGCGATGTGATGCTCTCGCACGCCGCGCAGGAAATCGGCGTCGGATGGGGCTTCGGCCTGCACGAGGCGCTCGACCAGGCGGGCGCGCTCATCGGACCGCTGCTCGTCGCTGCGATTCTCTCGTCGCAACAAGCGTACGGGCTCGCGTTCGAGACGCTGGCCATTCCCGCTGCGCTGACGATCGCCATGATCCTCATCGCGCGCTTCGTCTACCCGCATCCGGAGCATCTCGGAACACAAACGAAAACGATCGATGCGCATGGTTTCTCGCGCGCGTTCTGGATCTACCTCGCCGGCGCGTGTCTCGTCGCCGCCGGCTTCGCCGACTTCTCGCTCGCCGCCTATCACTTCGAGAAGAGCGATGCGATTCCCGCGATGTGGGTTCCGATTTTTTACTCGGTGGCGATGGCCGTGAGCGGAGCCGGCTCGCTCGTCTTCGGCAAATGGTTCGATCGCGCCGGACTTCGCGTGCTCGTGCCGCTGACGATCGTCTCCGCCGCTGCGACGCCGCTTCTGTTTCTCGGCGGATTCGACCTCGCTCTCGCCGGCGCAGCGATCTGGGGTCTCGGCATGGGCGTGCACGAGTCGATCATTCCCGCGGCCGTCACGACGATGGTTCCGACGTCACGCCGGCCGTCGGCGTACGGCCTCTTCACCGCCGCGTACGGAATTGCCTGGTTCGTCGGAAGCGCGCTCCTCGGATTCCTCTACGACGTTTCGCGGCCGGCGCTCATTGTCTTTTCGATCGCGGCCGAGCTGATCGCCATCCCGTTCTTCATCGTCGCGCAACGCCATGAGTGACGATGAGATTCGACGGCTCGTCTCGCAACTGAGTTCGCTTCACGACGGTGAACGCGCTGTCGTGAAGCTGCTCGCAACCGGCGAGCGGGCAATCCCGGCCGTCCGCGATTTTCTTCTCGACGGCGAGCCGGAAGGCGTCTATCCGCCACGGCAGCGGGCTGTTCAGGTCCTCGGCGCGTTAGGCGCGAAGGATGTCCTGCTGGAGTATCTGCGCCGGCCGCGGCACCTCGAGAATCCGGCAGTCGCCTACGCGGAGGAGGCGGTCGAGATCACCGCGGCGCGAGAGCTGAGGCGATGGCGAAGCGATGAGGTCTTCGAAACACTGCTCGCGGTGTTGAAGCGTCATCTTCAGCCCGGTGCGATCGAAGCGATCGGCGACTACCGTCGTGCCGGCGCGCTGCCGTTTCTCGTGCGGGCGCTGGATGACAGCATCTCCGGCGCCGCAGCCGAGGAGGCGTTGCGAAAGTACGGCTCCGGAGCGCGCGACGCGCTCATGGCCGCGAGCTCGCCGCGCGCGCAGCGACTGCTGGCGGAGATGGAACGTTTTGCGAGCATCCTTTTTCCAGCGCCTGTCGGCGACATTCCCGAAGCGCCGCCGTTTTTTCCGGATCTGAATCTCGATCAGATCGTCTCCGCGATCGCCATCCGGTCTCCGGAATACGACCTCGCTCCCTTTTTCCACGTGCGATTGTCGACCGAGGAGGAGATTCGTTACCGGCACGACGTGTTCCGCGATCTCGAGCGAGAGCCGGTCCTGCATGCGGTCGAGAACTTCGCCGAACGCATGCGAGCGATGCGCAAACATCTGGAGCTCTCGGACAAGCGTTCGTACCCTCACGAGAAAGAGCGTTGGTTCCTCAGCGCCGTCGAGACGTATTGCTCGGCCGTCGAGTCATTCGATCGCCATCTTCGCGACGTCACGCTCGATTCGCGAGGATTGCGTTTGTTCCGCGAATTCCTCGCGGAGTACGCCGCGTCCGGTTCTTTTCGCCGCCTCGACGCGGAAGCGAAAGAAGTCGCGTCCGCACTCGCGTCGATTCGTTACTCGCTTCTCATCGACGGCGACGCGATCACGGTCCGCGACTACGCCGGTGAACGCGACGCGAGCGCCGCGGTCGAGGAGACGTTCGCGAAATTCCGAACGGGCGAGGCGAAGGACTACCGCGTCAAGCTCAAAGAAATGGACGGGATGAATCACGTCGACGCGTGGGTGCTGGAACGCGTCGCGCGTTTGCATCCGGCCGAGTTCGCGGCCCTCGATCGATTCCATCAATCGAACAGAAACGTTGTCGACGAAACGATCCGGCGCTTCGATCGCGAAATTCATTTCTACACCGGCTATTTGAATTTCATCGGCGACTTCCGCCGCGCCGGGCTGTCGTTCTGCTATCCCACAATTTCCGAGTCGAAAGACGTGAGCAATACCGGCGGATTCGATCTCGCCCTCGCGCGCAAGCTGCTCGATGATCCGAAGCCGCGCCTCGTGGTGACGAACGACTTCTCGCTCAGCGGCGCGGAGCGGATCATCGTCGTCTCCGGTCCGAATCAGGGCGGAAAGACCACCTTCGCGCGCACCTTCGGCCAGATGCACTACCTCGGTGCCCTCGGATGTCTGGTTCCGGGCACGCAAGCGCGCCTTTTTCTTTTCGATCGCATCTTCACGCACTTCGAGCGCGAAGAAGACATCGCGAACCTGCGCGGCAAGCTGCAGGACGACCTCGTTCGCATGCGCTCCATCGCCGATCGCGCGACGCCGGACAGCATCGTCATCATCAACGAGATCTTCGCGTCGACGACGGTGCGCGACGCGCTCGATCTCAGTCGCAGGATTCTCGAACGGCTCTCGCGGCTCGATCTGGTCGCGGTGTGCGTCACGTTCCTCGACGAGCTGGCCACACTCAACGAGAAGACCGTCAGCATGGTGAGCACGGTCGATCCCCGCGATCCGGCCGTTCGGACATTCAAAGTGGAGCGGCGCCGCGCGGACGGGCTCGCATATGCGCTGGCCATCGCCCAGAAGTACGGACTGACCAGGCGTCAGCTCGAGGAGCGGATGAGGCCATGAAAGCGCATCTCATGCATCGCGACCGCGACTTCGACGTGCAGCAGCCGGCTCCCGCCAACGATCAGGATCTGGTTCAGGACCTGGAGCTGGAGGCGCTGGTGGCGACGATGGCCGCGGGCGACGCGGTCGTCCACGAGGTGACGCGAAAAGCGCTGCTGACCGGCGGCTCGAACGACATCGAAACCGTCCGTTACCGGCAGGCGATCCTCACCGACGCGATGCAGAGTCCGGAGGTCGTTCGTGAGCTGCACACGATCGTCGCCGAGGCGATCGCGAAGCGAACGAGAACGTACATCTGGGGCTACTCCGCCCATTACCCCAGCTCGGTTCTGCGCGCTTCGATCGAAGTGATGGAGATGTTTCTTCCGCCGCTGCGGCGGCTGCGCGGCGTCGCCGCGCGGCACCTCGGCCGGTTTCGCTCCGAAGGAATGGTCAACCTGTTGACGATGCTGCAGCGGGAGCTGTCCGACGAGTACTTCGCCCGCGTCCGCGATCACCTCGAGCAGCTGCGATTTCCCGACGGAGTGCTGGAGAGCGCGGAACTCGGTGACGGCAATGAGGGCACGGGCTATGTTCTTCGCGATCAGACCCAACGCGCGGGCTGGCTCGACCGGCTCCTTCGAAGAGGGCCCCCCGAGTTCACCTTTCGGATCCCGGAGCGCGATGAGAGCGGCGCGCAGGCCCTCGCCAGATTGCGGGACCGCGGCGTGAACCTCGTTGCCAACGCGCTCGCGCAGTCGAGCGATCACATCCTGAGCTTCTTCAACATGCTTCGCGTCGAGCTCGCGTTTTACGTCGGCTGCCTGAATCTCCGCGATGCGCTCGTTTCGATCGGCGCGCCTCTCTGCATGCCGGATCCCGCCGAGCGCGGATCGCGCATCGAATCGTTCCGCGAGCTGTACGACGTCTCGCTGGCGCTGACGATGAAGCGAAGCGTGATTGCGAACAGCATCGACGCGACCGGCAAGAGTCTCGTCGTCATCACCGGCGCGAACCAGGGCGGCAAATCGACATTTCTCCGCAGCATCGGGCTCGCTCAGGTGATGATGCAGTGCGGGATGTTCGTCGGCGCGGAAACGTTCATCGCCGAGCTCTGCACGAATGTGTTCACGCACTCCAAACGCGAAGAGGATCCGCGAATGGAGCACGGAAAGCTCGACGAGGAGCTCTCGAGAATGAGCGCGATCGTGGACGCGACGGAAGCGAACGCCCTGTTGCTGTGCAACGAATCGTTCGCCTCGACGAACGAGCGCGAAGGCTCCGAGATCGCGGCGCAGATCACGTCGGCGCTCGTCGAGAACCGGGTGAAGGTCGTTTTCGTGACGCATCTCTACGAATTCGCGCGCGGCATGTTCGACATGCGCCTCGACGACGCGCTTTTCCTGCGCGCGGAACGGCTGCCCGACGGAACCCGTACCTTTCACGTCGTCGAAGGCGAGCCGCTCGAAACGAGCTACGGCGGCGATCTCTATCGCGAGGTCTTCGGGTGATCGCCGATGCGCACGACGATCACGCTGATGTTGTCCGGACCGCCGAGCGCATTGGCGCGGTCGATCAGCCGCTGCGCCGCGCGTTGCAGGTCGTTCTCCGATTTCAGAATGTCCCCGATCGAATCCTCTCCGACGACTCCGTGAAGACCGTCGGAGGAGAGCAACATGAGATCGCCCGGGCGCGTATCGATCTCGAAGATATCGGGATCGACCTCCGGCGAGAGGCCGACGGCGCGCATCAGCACGTTGCGATAGCGCGCGTGCATCGCCTCCGATGAGGTCAGCACGCGCTGACGAACCAGCTGTGCGACGAGCGAATGATCGTCCGTGATCTGACTGAGATCTCCGCCGCGCAGGAGGTATCCGCGGCTGTCGCCGACGTTCGCGAGAAGCGCGCGGGATCCAACGAGGGCGGCGGCGACGAGCGTCGTCCCCATCGGCAGCGCGTGCGACGCGTTGTCCGATGCGTTGCGCACGGATGCCGTTCGCACCGCGTCGTTGGCCGCCTTGAATGCCGCGACGAGCGCAGTCGGCGGGTCGTTCTCGGATCGGTAGTACGTCCTGAAAAGCGCCGACATCGCCATGGCGCTGGCGACCTCGCCGTTCTCGTGTCCGCCCATTCCATCGGCGACCGCGAACAGATGGCCGTGAACGTCGATCGCATCCGGTGCAACGCGGCCCGTCCAAAGCTCGGGATCGCCCACCGCGTCCTCGTTGTGGTCGCGCAGCTTGCCCACGTCGGTCGCGCTGGCAAAGGTGATCGTCAAGGAGCCAGCGCTCCCGCGGGGAGGCGCCGCACGCCCGGCTCGGGTACGCCGCCTTTGAGGATGCGCCAGAGAATGTGATTGAACGTCTGCTCATCCGCAGCGTCGGCGTGCGAGAAATCGAGCCGGGCCGATTCCTTTGCCTCCGGCGTGCCGCCGGGGTTCTTCCCGTCGAGATCGATCTTGGGCTCGATCGCGTCGTAGGGCGTCAGATCCGGCTCACCGGTGAAGGAATCGAGAAGGGGACGACCGAAGTGATCGAATTGCGACAGCGAGCCGAGGCCGAGGATCTGCTCGATGGTCGCGAGCACATCGGTCGTGTTCACCCATCGATGCTGTGCGCCGCTGTGGTTGTAAGGCGAGATCGTCAGAAGCACGGAACGATGGGAGTCGACGTGATCGGGACCGTTCTGCGCGTCGTCCTCGACGACGAAGACGACGGTGTCGCGCCAGAACTGCGAGTGCGTCAGCGCGTCGACGATGCGGCCGAGCGCGAGATCGTTGTCCGCCGCGTACGCGCGCGGGGTCGGCATGCCGGCGCTTCCGCCAGCGGTGTGATCGTTCGGCAGTCGAATGATCTCCAGCGCCGGCAGCGAGCCGCGCTGCACGTACTCGCGGAATTCGCGTAACCACACATCGACTCGATGTTGATCGGTGACGGTGAGATCGAAGCCCGGATAATCGGGACACGTGACGTCCCGCAGCGCGCGGCGCGTCGGAAACGAAGCGTCCGACTTCTTGTCGCCGAGGTATTTGGCAGCCGTGACGAACTCGCCGTAATCGCGCAGCGTCAGGTGCTTTCGCAGCGCCAGGTCCCACAGATACCCGGCCGCGGGCGACGCGACGTCGTCGTCTTCGTCGACGATGACGTTACGATTGCTTCCTTCGTAGTCGTAGGTCCGTCCGCGCGCCGAATAATTCGAGGGCACCGTCTTCTCGACGTAGTCCGTCGCGTAGGCCGCCGTCGACCAGTTGTGGCCGTCGGGGCTGACTTCGGCGTTGGTGAAAAAGCGATCGAAGACGCCGAAGCGCTCCGCGAGCGCGTGATGATTGGGCGTGACGTTGCGGCCGAAGAAGACAAGCGAGGGATCGCCGTCGCCCTCGGCCATGTCCCCGAGCACCTGATCGTAGGTGCGGTTCTCTTTGATGATGTAGAGGACGTGTCGAAACAGCGGCCGCGTCGATTGGGCTGACGCTTTGTTCGTCCATCCGTTTGCTTCGGCGACACGCTGACTGAGTATGCGAAGCGCCGGCTCCGTTCGCGGCGGGGCGAAATGCATCACGCTCCCGCGAATCTGCCCGAGCGTGTAATTCGGCGAAGCCGGCGGTCGCCTGACGTCAGGTTGCTCATTTGACGGATTCGGCGCAGTGCCCGTGCCTTTCGCGTTCACCACCCAGAGATTCGATCCGATGATCGCGATCGCGCTCGGATACCACTCTGTTGGTATGCGACCGAGAAGTGTTGTGCCGCGAAAGACGGCGACGGCGTTGTTGTCCGCCTCGGCGACCAGCAGCCGCCCGTCCGACGCGAGCGCGAGCGCGTTCGGCGTGCTCCCCTCAGCCGCGCCCGGCGGAGGATCGCGGAGAGTCGCCGTGGTCTGCGCGGTGCGTGTATCGATCACCGCGATGCGATCGGTCGATGCGGACGCGACGTACAAACGTGAACGCGCGTCGTCAAGCAGAAGCGCAGACGGGTGTCGAACCGTGACGATCCGGCGCTCACGCTCGAGAACGCCGCCCCGGCTCCGGAAACGAACGACGCTGCTGTCGCCCCACGACGAAACGTAGATCGTCTCGTCGGCGCCGACCGCCACCGCATAGGGATAGCGATCGGTCTGCATGCGCTGGAGCACCGCGCCCTTGCCGACATCGACGACATCGAGCGCATCGCCGAGGTTCTCGGCGACATAGACGTGACGGCTGTCGTGGGAGAAGGCGAGTCCGGCCGGATAGCGTGCCCCTCGCGAGTTCGGTGTTCCGAGCGCAATTCGCGAGCGCAGGACGGCGCGGTCGTCGCGCCAGTCGTAGCAGTAAATCGCATCCTCGTTACCGCCGGATGCGACGAGGGACCGGCCGTCAGGCGAGAACGCGATTCCGACGAATGCCGCCGGCTGCGCAAGCGTCTGCGTTACCGAGCCGCTTCGCCGATCCACGATCTGCACGCCCTGCTCGCGCCATCCGCAAAGCAGCACGGCCAGATAGTTCTGATCCGGCGACACCGCAACCGCAAGAGGAAAATTGCCGAGAGCCGTCGCTCGGGAGACCGGATCGAGATGGACGCCGGTCGGTAAACGAGCGGGTGCACCGAGCGCAATCGCCGCAAGAAAAACGAGCCCGAACCCCAACGAACACTCCTACTAGCGCAGTAGTAGAGGTCATCAGCATTCGTGATTCTGAATGCGGTTCGCGGCGGACCCCATCACCGAGGCTCGAGTGTACCCATTTTGCATTAAAATATGAACAGCGGCGATGGAGTTCGCCCCAACCGCCTCCGCACGAGGCTAATGACTCCTGATTAAAAGGGGCCATCATGGCGGTGAGGCGATGATCTTCTATTGTCCGGTGTGCTGGCAGCAGATGCCGACGCGCGACGTCGCGTGTATCCGCTGCGGAACCGATCCCGAGCACTTCTCCGATGAGACTGCATTTATGCGGGAGCTCGTGCGCGCGGTCTTTCATCCGGAGGCCGTTTCTGCGCGTCGCGCGATCTGGATTCTCGGCGAAAAACGATGTCCGGACGCGGTGCCGGCGTTCGCACGCGCGGTGGAGCGCGCCGATCCCTATCAACTCCTGGCGATGATCGAAGCGCTGCAAAAGATCGGAACGGATCCGGCGCACGAGCTGCTCGAGCGCCTCGCAAATCACGAGAGCTCGATCGTCGCTTGGGAGGCGCGTGGCGCGCTCGGGAGTTTGTCGCGATCATGACGTCTGTGATCACCGATCCGCTCGCGGAGCTTGGTGAAGTCGCGCAGCTTCTCGGCGCCGATGATGTTTTGCGCGACGCCAGCTCCGTCGCTGCACGCGTCGCCGAGGGGCTCTTCTACGTCGCGTGCGTCGGACAGTTCAAGCGCGGCAAATCGACGCTCATCAACGCGCTGCTCGGCGAGGACCTGCTGCCCACCGGCGTCATCCCCGTCACCGCGGTCATTACGGTCGTTCGCTACGGCGCGGCCCCGCGGGCCATCGTGCGGTTCCTTGACGGCGCCGAGCGCGCCGTCGAGCGACAGGCGATCGCCGACTACATCGCCGAGGATCGCAATCCGGGCAATCGGAAGAACGTGCAGGTGCTCGAGATCGAGATGCCCACGCCGCTGCTCGAGTCGGGCATGTGCCTCGTCGATACTCCCGGTCTCGGCTCCGTTTTCGAAACGAACAGCGAAACCACGCGGCAGTTTGTGCCGCACATCGACGCGGCGCTCATCGTCCTCGGCGCCGATCCGCCGATCTCCGGCGAAGAAGCTGCCGTCGTGGAACAGATCGCTCAGCAGGTGCCCGATCTGCTGTTCGTGCTGAACAAAGCGGACCGGCTCAGCGCAACCGACGTGGAGCAGGCGGCCGCGTTCTGCCGTCGCATTCTCGACGCGCGGCTCGGCCGCGGGATCGAGATCTTCACGCTGAGCGCGTTGCAGCCGTCGACGCGCGACTTTCCGAAGCTCGAAGCGCGCCTCGCGGGTCTGGCGCGCGAATCGGGCGCGGATCTCGTGCGCTCCGCCGAAGCGCGCGCCCTTCAGCGCCTCGGTGCTCGCTTGATGCACGAGGTCGACGAGCGCCGTGCGGCGCTCTTGCGGCCCGTCGAAGAAAACCAGCAGCGACTGCAGACGCTTCAGCGCGGCGTCGACGAGGCGCAGCGATCGCTTCGCGATCTGTCCTTTCTGTTCATGGCCGAGGAGCGCGATCTCAACGTGCGGTTCGCCGCGGAGCGCGATCGTTTTCTCGAAAACGTCACGGCCGGCGCGGTGGACGAGCTGCGGCGCGAGGTGCGCGCGGCGGACGTCAGGGCGACGGCACTGCGCGATTTCGCGATGCGCGCCGCGCAGAGAATCGCGGAGCAGCGCGTTCGTACATGGCTCGTCGAGATCGAGCCGCGCGCGGAGCGGATGTACGCGAAGGCCGTCGAGCGCTTCATCGCATTGTCACGCGATTTCGTCGGCCAGTTCGGCGACGTGGCGGAACGCATCGACTTCGATCAGACGTTCCGCACGCGCCGCCGCTTCTTCTTCACCACGCTCTCCGCGCTGACCGGCCGTTTGCCGGGAGCGTCGGTCGTCGATGTGTTCCGCACGCGAAGCAGCTTTCTCGCAAAGACTCTGCGCGACGGCGAGATGTTTCTGCGACGGCTGCTCAACGCGAACTCGGCGCGCGTGGCGAACGACCTCACCGATCGCGTGCTGGAGAGCCGCCGCCGGCTGGAAAGCGAGATTCGCCGGCAGCTGCAGAACCTCGTCGCCGCGGCGACGCGCGCCGCCGAACGCGCGCGTGCGATGCAGGAGAGCGGCGCCGATCGCGTGAAGGGAGAGCTCGACGATCTCGATCGCATCGCGACCCGCGTCGCGGAGGCGTGCCGGTGACCGTCTTGCAATCGTCAGGGCGCGAGCCCTGGATCTTTCGCGTTGACAGGCCGGAGGATCTCGTCGGCCGTCATTGCGAGCTGATCGCGAATGCCGCCGGAGACGAACCGATCCTCCATCTCATTTACTCGCCTGCATGGGAAGGGACGAAAGCGCCGTTTGGCATTACGGGCCATTCGGCGTCGTACGCCGTCGCCCTCACCGCTTCGCGCTGGATCATTTCCGAGGACCGTCACGAGAGCTGGAGCGAGCCGCGCGTGCGCGCGATCCCGCTCGCCGACGTTCTCGTGATCGAGAAGGGGAGCGCGCTGCTTCAGGCGTGGCTCGTCATCCGTTTCCGCGAAGGCGACGCGCTGCAACGGATCACGATTCTTCACAAAGCAATCGGCAGCCATCATTTCGATGACGCGATCCGAACGTACCGCCGTCTGGCGGCCGCGGCGAAGATCGTCACGTGGCCGCATGAAAGCACGGAGTGGCAGCAAGTGCCGCGCTATCTCGCGCAGGAGCTGGTGCCGCTGCTCGTCGACGGCGAACACCTGCTGGCATCCACGCACACGGCCGAGGAGTGGCACGATGTACGGCGCCGGTGGAGGCGAGTGGAGCATTGCGCGCGGCCGTGGAGCGGTCTGCTGCTGACCGATCGCGGCATCGTGTACGGCGAGGCCGAGACGCCGCGGCGTCCATCGGAGCTCGCGTTCGGCGTGAACGTCTGGTGCGCTCCCCCCGCGGCCATTCGCGTGATGCAGGTGGTCGCGCACAGCAGCGAGCACTGCGAGGCGCCGGCGTTGCGCATCACGCTCACGCGCGGATCGGTGCGGCACGATTTCGATGCGGCGATGCCTTCGGAGACCGCCGGATCCGCGTTCGCGGCGGCGATGAATGGTCATGGGTGAGATTCTTCTCGTACGACACGGTGAGACGAACTGGAATCGCGAGGGGCGGTTCCGCGGACTCGCGGACGTCCCGCTCAACGAGAACGGACTGTTCGAAGCCGATGCGACGGCGCAGCGCATCGCTCGCGAGTGGACCCTCGCCGCGCTCTACTCGAGCCCGATCCGCCGCGCACGGCAGACGGCGGAAATCATCGGCGCGCTGACGGGACAGGAAATCCGGATCGTCAACGATCTGGCCGACGTCGACTTCGGCGAATGGCAGGGGCTGACCGGCGACGAGGCAGCCCAGCGCGATCCGGCCGTCATGCATCTGTACCGCGAAGTTCCCAGTCGCGCGCGCATCCCGGGAGGCGAGACGTTCATCGCCGCCGGCAGCCGGGCCTATTCGGCGCTCGCGGCGATCGCGCTCGCCCACGACCGTGAGACGGTCGCCGTCGTCGCGCACACCGAGATCAACCGCCTGATCATCCTCGCCGCCATGCGTGCGAGCATCGACTGCATCTGGCGTCTCGGCCAGGGCACCTGTGCGATCAACCTGCTCCGCTTTCACGACGGCGTCATCGATGTCGTCAGCGTCAACGATCGCTGTCATCTCACTCAATCCTGACGATCGGGCTCGTGCCGCGCACCGACGCGAGCAGAATCAACGCGGCGCGGAGAACGAAGAGATCCTGATCGAAGCGCTCGCCCGCGGCGATGCGGGCGAGATTTCGTTGCACGATCGCCCGGGTGTTCGCGGCGATGCCTCCGTGCAGTGCGCAGGCGAATTCGTTTGCCGGCCCGGATGGCTGTCGCTCGATCTCGCACAGAGGGCAATCGCCCGCGTCGCGCATCCCGAGCAGTGCGCTGAGCCATTTCGCCATCGTACGGTGAGAGAGTGTCGAGATCACCAGCTGCAGGTGCGGCGCGCAGATCCACGGCGGTTCGCCGCGATCGACGGCCGCCGTGACATCGAGAGCGCGGTCGACGAGTCGTTTCGCGATGCGCTGGCAGACGGGACAAAGCTCGAGATAGCTCAATGCGCCGCCGCCCTTCGCTTCCGCTGTTCGCGCTGGATGAGCTGTGTCATTTCGCCTGGATATCCATGCATCGCGTGGGCGAGCATCTCGATGTCGGTTTCCGTCCACGGCAGCCCCAGCCGCCGCGCGTGATGCGAGAAGAAGCGGATGCTCGACTCGTCGTCGAGGTAATCGAGCGTGACGACGACGGCGGGATCGAGGGCCACGCGAAAGCGCATCAGATCGTCCGCGGAAACGAAGCGCTCGAGGATGGCGATGAAGAGCAGCGAGGGCGACGCGCGGAGCTTTCTGAGAAGCTCGCGCTTCGGGTGGGTCATGCGGCGGATGTCGTCGAGCACGAGGATCGTTTTGTGTCGCCGTCGATTCGCGGCGATCGCGCGCTCGAGCTTTGGAGCGGAGAATTCGGTAAAGACGAACTTGCATCGCGAGGCGTTGCGCCCGGCGACCTCGCGAACGAGCGCGGTGCGGCCGATCCCGAACTTGCCGCGGACGATGACGTTGCGGCCGGCGGCGATCGCCGCCTCGATCGTAGCGATTTCCTGATGGCGTCCGACGAAGAACATGCATCGTCAGGAGTCATCAGCGTCCGACAGCGGAAGCGTTTCCGGCGGACTCCATCGCCCGACCGAATGGTAGCACCCTACTCGCCGCGAATTCTGCGCGCAGCGGCGGCGAGCGATTCGCGCTTCTTCAGCTCCGCGAGCGTCTCCGGCGACTCCTGAAATCGCTCCAGCGCGTTGAAGAAGCCGTCGAGCACGTCGCCCTTCGCCGTCGGCACGAGAAAGACGTGCGTGTGCGGAATCCGGCGGCCGCGCGCGTACATGCAGACGAACTCCGATTCGTGGACGTCGCGAAGACGGTTGGCCACCCGCTTCGCCATGCGGAAGACCGCGGCGATCTCGTCATCGTTCAGATCGTGCCACCACGGCACATGCCGCTTCGACACGACGAGGCAATGCCCCTCGGCAAAAGGGTTGATATCCAGTAAACAGAGCGCGAGCTCGTCCTGATCGATGATGTGCGCCGGCGCGCGCCCGGCCACGATGTCGCAGAAGATGCAGGGTTCCGGCATGTGCGACATTATGTCGCGATGCGTCTTCCCTTTGATCCGCCCATCGAGCCGATGCTTTCGCATGCGGCGGACGCGATCCCGTCGGGCGAGGGCTGGCTCTTCGAGCCGAAGTGGGACGGCTTTCGGACGATCGTCTTTCGCGACGGCGAAGAGCTCCTTCTGCAAAGCCGCGATCTGAAGC
This sequence comes from Thermoanaerobaculia bacterium, assembly GCA_035516895.1. Classification (GTDB taxonomy): domain Bacteria; phylum Acidobacteriota; class Thermoanaerobaculia; order Gp7-AA8; family Gp7-AA8; genus Gp7-AA10. The sequence goes on from DATIZY010000308.1 coordinate 27,067, forward strand.
CGATGAATCGCTACTTTCCCGAGCTCGTCGAGCCGCTTCGGGGCGCGCTGCCGAAGCGATGCGTGATCGACGGCGAGATCGTCATCGCCGGCGAGAAGGGGCTCGACTTCGAAGCGCTGCTGCTGCGCATTCACCCGGCGGCGTCGCGCGTGAAGCTGCTCGCGGAGCAGACGCCGGCGTCGTTCATCGCGTGGGATTTGCTGGCGATCGGCGATGAAGATCTGCGAGAGCGGCCACTGGAGCAGCGACGGGCGCGGCTCGAAAAAGCGGTGAAGGAACATGCGTCGGTTCATCGTTCGCCGTCGACGCTCGATCGCGCACTGGCCGAGGATTGGTTCAAGCGGTTCGAGGGGGCGGGACTCGACGGCGTGATGGCGAAGCGGCTCGATTCGCCGTACGCGCCCGGCGAGCGGACGATGATCAAGATCAAGCACAAACGCACGGCCGATTGCGTCGTTGCCGGATTTCGATGGCACAAGAACGGGCCGGGGACGATGGTCGGATCGCTGCTGTTAGGCCTGTACGACGACAACGGGACGCTGCATCACGTCGGCGTCACGGCCGCGTTCAGCACGGCGATGCGCAAGAAGCTCGTCGAGGAGCTCGCGCCGCTGCGCGAGAAGGCGCTCGAGCACCACCCCTGGCGCGATTGGGCCGAGGCGATGGAAGGGCAGCGGATGCCGGGCGCGACGAGCCGCTGGAATCGCGGAAAAGACTTGAGCTGGGAGCCGCTGCGGATCGAACGCGTCTGCGAGGTGGCGTACGACCACATGCAGGGCTCGCGGTTCCGTCACGCCGCGCAGTTCGTCCGCTGGCGGTTCGATAAGCGGCCGAAGGACTGCCGGTACGATCAGCTGGAGGTCACGCCGGCGTACGAGCTCGAGAAGATTTTTTCTCGATAATTCGCCGCTGTCGGTTTGCCTGCGCCGAGGAGTGGCGGGCTTTCGACGGCTGCGCTCGACCACGCGGTCGGTGGTGTGAGGGCCGGCTTCAGCCGGCCGCGGCGCGGCGCAGCCGCGCCCTACAAAATATTTACCGATTCCACGGATCGTAATCGGGATCGGGCGGCTCTTCGGCAGGCCGCTGTGCCTCCGGCACGTGCCGCAGATTCACGCGGATGCGCGTCCATGTCGACGATCGCCCGCGCATCGAGTCGACGAGCACGTCATCGACTTCGAGATACTTCGACGCGGCGCGATGCCGCTTCTTCCATCGCTCGAGTCCTTCGAGCGCTTCCTCTTTGTGGCGCGCCTTCGCGACAGTGATCAGCGGCTGCTTCTGCCGTGACGGCGCGACGCGCGGCGGCTCGCCTTTTTGTTTGCGGTAGTGCGGCGGCCACGGCGCGTCGGGCTGACCGGCGGCGAGCTCGAGAAGCTTGTCGAGCGAACCCGCCGCCTCGTCGATTCCTTTCGATGCATCGCGGCGTTTCGGGGCGGTGACGAGCGTGAAGTCCGCCGGATCGACATCGGGAACTTCGCTCCACTTGAGCGGCATCGAGACGCGCGCATCTTCCGTCGGCCGGACCGACCACGCCGACGCGACGGTGCGGTCCTTCGCATTCTGGTTGTAGTCGAGAAAGACGCCGTGCCGCTCCTCTTTCCACCATTTGCTCGTCGCGAGCTTCGGCGCCCGCCGCTCGACTTCGCGCGCCAGCACCACCGCCGCGAGGCGTACCTGATCGAACGTCCAGCGCCGCTCCAGCCGTACATTGATGTGCATGCCGCGCGAGCCCGACGTCTTCGGCCAGCCTGTCAGGCCATTTTCTTCGAGGACCTCGCGCGCGACGAGCGCGACCTGCCGCACGTCGTCGAACTTCACGCCGGGGCCGGGATCGAGATCGACGCGCAGCTCGTCGGGATGATCGAGATCGTCGGCGCGCACCGGATGCGGATTCAGATCGATGCAGCCGAGGTTGACGATCCACAGCAGCTGCGCGGCGTCGCGGACGACGATCTCCTTCGCCGTGCGGCCGGAGGGAAACTTCAGCTCGACCGTTTCGATCCAGTCGGGATGCGTGTCCGGCGCGCGTTTCTGGAAGAACGGCTCGGCATCGGCGCCGTTGACGTAGCGCTTCAAGACGATCGGGCGGTTGTCGATGCCGCGCAGCGCGCCGCCGGCCACCGCGAGGTAGTAGTTCGCGAGATCGAGCTTCGTGTAGCCGCGCTTTGGAAAGAAGATTTTGTCGGGATTGCTGATGACGACCTCGCGGCCGGCGGCCTCGAGGACCTTTGGCTTCGATTTGGCCATCGTCCGATTGTAGGGTCGAGCTGCGTTCGACCGAACCCCCCTCGCATCGCGACCACGGAGTTCGGCACGGCGCAGCCGTGCCCTGCACGATTTTGGTCGTGCGATTGTAGGGTCGAGCTGCGCTCGACCGAACTGCCGGAATTACCCAGCTGCGAAGCGCTGCAGGATGCCGACGATCAGGCGGCTGAAGTCGGCGCCGGCGCGCGCGGCGGTGTCCATCACTTCCTGATGATGCAGTTTTTGTTTGAGCACGCCGGCGGCCATGTTGGTGATGAGCGAGATGCCCAGCACCGGAATCCCCATCTGCGCCATCGCAATCACCTCGGGCACCGTCGACATGCCGACGGCATCGGCACCGAGAGTGCGGAAGGCGCGGATCTCGGCGGGCGTCTCGTACGTCGGGCCGGAGAGCGCGAGATAAACGCCCTCGCGCAATGTCAGGCCGAGGTTCTTCGCGGCATCGCGGGCGATCTTGCGCAGCTCCTCCGAATACGCCTCGCTCATGTCGGGAAAGCGCACGCCTAACTCATCGATGTTCGGGCCGCGCAGCGGATTCACTCCCATGAAGTTGATGTGATCGGAGATGAGCATCAGATCGCCGGCGCTGAACGACGTGTTCACGCCGCCCGCCGCGTTCGTCACGATCAATCGCTTGATGCCGAGCCGCCCGATGATGCGCGACAGCAGCATCACCTCGCTCATCTCGTAGCCTTCGTAAAAGTGCATGCGGCCGCTGAGAAGCACGACCGGGAGATTGCCGGCGCGGCCGAAGATCATCTGGCCCGCGTGACCAACGACCGTCGCCGCCTTCGCGCCGGGAATTTCGCCGTACGGAATCATGGTGTCGACGGCGATCGAATCGACGACGCCGCCGAGTCCGGAGCCGAGGACCACGCCGACTTGCGGGGGGGTCTTCACGCGGGAGCGGATGGCGTCCACGGCCCTGTTGATCGTGTCCATCACAGCAGCATTCCGGCGATGGTGGCGGTCAGGAAGTTCGCGAGCGTGCCGGCGAACATCGCGCGCAGGCCGAGCCGCGCGAGATCGCTGCGGCGCGAAGGAGCGAGCGAGCCGATGCCGCCGATCTGAATCGCGATCGACGAGAAGTTCGCGAAGCCGCAGAGCGCGTACGTCACGATGACGAAGCTGCGATGCGAAAGGGCGCTGCCGACGCCGGGCGAGCCGAGCTCCACGAACGCCACGAATTCGTTGAGCACCATGCGCGTGCCGAGCAGATCGCCGACGACCTTGCTGTCGGTCCACGACACGCCCATCGCCCATGCGATCGGACGGAAGATCCAGCCGAGCACGACATCGAGGCTTTGCGGAAACCACGCCGCCCAGCCGTGGACGTAGCCGAAGATTCCGTTGGTCATCGCGACGAGCGCGATGAATGCGATGAGCATTCCGGCGACGTTGAGCGACAGATGCAGTCCCTCGATCGCGCCGCGGCCGGCGGCGTCGATCACATTGACGTCCTGCTTCGGCACGCTGATCTCGACATCGCCGCCGGTCTTCGGCTGGCCGACTTCGGGCACGATGATCTTCGACATCATGATCGCGCCGGGCGCGGTCATCATCACCGCGGTGAGCAGATGGATGATGTCGACGTGCGCGACCATCACGTACGCGGCCATGATCGCACCGGAGATGTGCGCCATTCCCGCGGTCATGACGGTCATCAGCTCCGACATCGTCATGTCATCCAGAAACGGCCGGATCGTCAGCGGCGCCTCGGTCTGTCCCATGAAGATCGACGCGGCGACCGACAGCGACTCCGCGCCCGACGCTCCCATGAAGCGCGTCATCAGCTTCGCGAAGAAGCGCACGACGATCTGCATGATGCCGAGGTAGTAGAGGACGGCGAAGACGGAGGCGATGAAGATGATCGTCGGCAGCACCTGCGTCGCGAAGACGAGCCCTTCCTTCGGGCTGTTCGGATTGCCCAGCTCGCCGAAGACGAACTTCGACCCCTCGGCGGTGTAGGCGATGAATTTGTTGACGACTTCCTTCAACTCCTCGAAGAGAAACGCCAGCAGGTTGTAGGTGAGGAAGAGGTACGCGCTGACGACGCCGAATGCGTACCAGAGAAAGCGGCGGCGCGGCAGCGGCGTGCGAATGGCGATTTGATAGATGACGACGGCGAGGATGACGAAGATCGCCGCCGCCCAGACGCGGCCGAACGGAATGGCAATCGGACTGAGAGCGGCGGCGATGGGCACGCCTTTGAGCACGAGGATCGCGATGCTGATCTGAAGCGACAGGCCCCAGAACACGATCCGCCAACGGATGGCGCGGCGGTTGTTCGACAGCAGATAGGCAATCGCAAGAATGACCACAAAGCCGATGAGGGCCGACAATCGCTCCACGTTTCGCTCTCCTGTGCTGCGGATTGAACCGGCGCAAGCATAGCTCGCTTCGCTTCGCGTTATCAGTTGTCAGTCGTTAGAGTCCTCGGTCGTGCGGGACCGGCGCCTCTACGTGTAGGGCACGGCTGCGCTGTGCCGAATCCCGCCTTCGGCCCGCTGCCGCGCGTTGTCTGTTTCCTCTTCTCTGTCTCGGGCAGGGCGGGGACAACCGACAACCGACAACTGACAACGCGAAGCTGTCCTCGCTTCGCCTCGCGTTGTGAGTTGTCCGTTGCCAGAGGATGGGTGGGACCGACAACCGACAACTGACAACTGACAACGCGAAGCTGCTCAAGCGCGCAGCGCTTGAAGCAGCGAAGCCATATCGCCAGGCATCGGCGCTTCGAATGTGCGTCCGTCGGGCAGCGTCAGTCGAAACGCGTGCAGCGCCTGCCGCGGGAAATTGGCGATCGTCTTCTGCGCGCGTTTGTCGGGAATGCCGCGCCACTGCGGGCCGGAGTACAGCGGATCGCCGACGATGGGATGACCGAAGTGTTTGAGATGGACGCGGATCTGGTGAGTGCGGCCGGTGCGCAGCGTGCAGCGAACGAGCGTCACGTAGCGCAGCGTTTCGACGACCTCGTAATCGGTGATCGCCTCGCGTCCGTTGCGGACGACGGCCATGCGTTTGCGATTGCGCGGATCGCGTCCGATCGGCGCGTCGATCGTGCCGCGGTCTTTTTTCGGTTTGCCGTAAACGATCGCCAGATATTCTTTCTTTGCGTTGCGCCACTCCGCGGCGAGCGCGCGATGCGCGGCGTCGGTTTTCGCGATCACCATGACGCCGCTCGTGTCTTTGTCGAGCCGATGCACGATGCCGGGGCGCAGCTCGCCGCCGATTCCGCTGAGATTCTTCACGTGGAAGAGAAGCGCGTTGACGAGGGTGCGATCGGCGTGGCCGGCGGCCGGATGCACGACGAGCCCCGGCGGCTTGTCGACGACGACGATGTCGTCGCCGTCGTAGAGAATCTTCAGCGGCAAATCCTGCGAGACGAGCGGTGATTCGGCCGGCGGCGGAACGTCGATCTCGACGCTCTGCCCCGCGGCGACGCGCAGCGACGATTTTTCCGCGCGCGCGCCGTCGATGCGCACGCGGCCGTCATCGATGAGTTTCGCGAGATAACTTCGGCTGAATTCTGGAAGGAGTTTTGCGAGCGCGCGATCGAGTCGCTCGCCGTCTTGCGCCATATCAATCCGTGCTAGCATGGCGCGTCCGTTTGGACGTGACGTTTTGTTGACTGCATTCGTATCAATTCGTGCGATTCTTGCTCACGTAAACAAAAGATGTGAGGCCCGCGTCTTTTGAAAAAATGACCCCAAAAATGACCCAGGAGAAGAGGAGATTATGCTCAAAGTGAAACACGTTGTGACCGCAGCGGCGATCGCGTTGATCGCTGCCGGGGCAATGGCAAGCAACTTCCGCGTCGCCGATCAGGTGTACGTTCCGGCCGCGGGTCACCTCGCCGGCGGATCAGGCACTTTCATTTCGGACGTCTTCATCTCGAATGTCACAACGGATCCGGTGAGCGTCTCCGTGATCCTTTCGCAGGGTCCGACGGGATCGCAGACCACGTTCAACAACGTGATCACGCTCGCCGCCAACGAGCGGAAAGAGATCCTCGACTTCTTCCCCACGGTCCTCGGCCTCTCCTCGGGTTTCGGTCAGCTGATCTTCAACGGTTGTCTGCAGGGCGGCAACTGCAACGTCAGCACCTGCCCGAACGGGACGACGACGGGCGTCTGCCCCGACTTCCGCAACATCAGCGTCGAGAGCCGCATCTATTCGATTCCTCCGGGCGCCGATCCAGCGACGGCGCCGACGACAGGCCAGCTGTTCTCCGGCCTGCCCTGGTACAACTTCGTGTCGTCGGACGCGTCGGGCGTCGGGCTCGACAGGGTCTTCATCACCGGTCTGAGAAACACGGGAGGAGCCGGTCAGGCAGGTACCTACCGCGGGAACATCGGTCTGGTGAACGCGTCGCAGTTCTCGACGACGACGCTTCGCGCGAAGCTGTTCGACGGCAAGACCGGGACACAGATCGGCACCGACTTCACCGAGCAGCTCGCGCCTCTCGGTCAGGATCAGAAGAACCTCTCGGCAATGTTTCCCACGTTCACCGGCTCCGGCGCGACGAACGCCTGGCTCCAGGTCGCACAGGAGAACACACAGCCGACGAGCGACGCCGCGGCGAACGGCTGCACGAACGGCTGTCCGGCGTTTTTCGTGTACGGCTCGGTGCTCGACAACCAGTCCGGCGACGCCACGACGCTCGAGCCGCAGTATTTCCAGGCGCTGACGGCGGAGGCCATCAACTGCATCTACTCCGGCAGCTGCAAGACGGCCGCTCCCATTCACCGCGCGGTGAAGCACTAACCGACCTTTCATTCGCGATTCACGGAAGGCCGCGCTCATCGCGCGGCCTTTTTGTTTATCATGGCGTTGGTCCGTCCAATGTCCAGGAGCCGCCGCGTCCAACGGGTTCATCTGTCGCTGCCGGTCACCGCGCGCTTTGGTGCCCACCAGGTCGCCCTCGTCGACATCAGCGTCCTCGGCGCTCGCATCGAGCACCCGACGCCGCTCGGCGCCGCAACGGGCGAGGTCGCCAACCTCGCGTTCCGCTGGGATGAGGAAGACATCGCGGTCGACTGCCGCGTCGTGCGATCGCGTCTGGAGCGCTTCTCGGTCGGCGCCGATGGCCTGACGGTCTACCACTCCGGGCTCGAGTTCATCGATCCGACGTTCGAGACGCGCTCCGCGCTCAAGCGGATCATCGGCGGCTTCATCGCGCGCGCGTTGTACGAACAGAAACTCAACGCGCGCGGCGTCGTGCCGGCGTCGGTCGAGAAGATGCCGATCTTCCGCTACGGCGAGCTGACTCAGAACCGCGCCGATGTGGCCGAGGCGATCGGGTCGTCCGTGCTGCCGGCAGCGAGAATGGCCAAACAGACCGGCTACATCTGCTTTCAGTTTGACAAGAACCGGACGTGGAAGAAGAAACGGACTCACGATCCCGGCCAGCCTGCCGACGGCTTCACCGTGTCGGCCGACGAGGATCAGGCGCAGATCAAAATGCTCTGCGAGGCGTACGAGAGATCGGACAGCGACGGCCGGAAAATGATCCAGCTCTTCGCGCAGCTGTCGATCATCGAAGGCGAAGGCATCGCGCCGGGGCGGTTCGAGCCGTAGAGCGCGCCCTGCGGGCGCGCGTTGTCTGTAGAGCGCGCCCCTGCGGGCGCGCGTTGTCAGTTCTCAGTTGTCAGTTGTCAGTCCCGCCCGCCGGAGGCGACGCTTGGGACAACTGACAACGCGCCCGCAGCGCGCGGGAGGGTGGGGACAACTGACAACCGACAACTGACAACGCGCGCGACGCGCGCTATGAGGAAGGGTGGCGACAACTGACAACTGACAACTGACAACAGACAACGCGCGCGAAGCGCGCTATGAGGACTGACAACGCGCGCGAAGCGCGCCATGAGGGAATCGCAGGCTGGCACGAAATGTTGTTCACCGTCGCAGGTAAGTGGTAGTATTTCGACAGCTTTCGAGCAGTCCATTCGGAAGCGGCCGATCGGCCGCTTTTTTTGTTCTATGAGCGAGTTACCGGAGATCGTGGAGAAGGAAATCGAGAAAATCGTCTCCTCGGAAGGCCTCGAGCTGGTGCATATCGATTATCACCGGCAGGGCCGCGGGTTTCTTCTCCGGGTGGACATTGACAAGGAAGGTGGTGTGACCCTCGACGACTGCCAGAACATCTCGCAGCAGGTCAGCGCGATGCTCGACGTCGAGGATGTGATCCCGATCGAGTACGAGCTTCAGGTCTCGTCGCCCGGTCTCGATCGCAGGTTCTACCGGGATTCGGATTACCGGAAGTTCCTCGGCCGGCTGGTGAGGGTGAAGACCTCGCAGGCGATTCGAGGGTTGCATGTGATCGTGGGCAGATTGAAGGAGTACGACGGAGAGACGATCGTAGTCAGCGATCCCGCAGTGAAAAAAGATCCCGACTACCGGATTCCGTTGAGCGCGGTGAAGGAAACGAGATTGGAAGTGGAGATTTGAATCGGCGTCAGACCTCAGGCGTCAGGCGTCAGGAAGATCGACCCTGACGCCTGAGACCTGAGGCCAGACACCTGGAGCAAACAATGTTCGACGAGAATCTCAGCAAAAACATCAAGGCGCTCGCGTACGAGAAGTCGATCGATGTCGAGCGTGTGTTCAAAGCGCTCGAAGACGCGCTGGCCACCGCCGCGCGCAAGTACTACAAGACGCGCGAGCCGATGGAGACGGTGATCGACCGTACGAGCGGCGAGATGACGATGTACGTCATCAAGGAAGTGGTGCCGGACGAAAACGAGATCGAAGATCCGCAGGCGCAGTGGACCCTCGATCAGGCGAAGAAGATCGATCCGGACGTCGAGGTCGGCGGAAAGATCCGCCTCAACTACCTGACGAAGGAAGTCGTCGACGTCGTGAAGGATCCGAACATGCAGATCCGCACGTACGAGGCGCAGAAGATCGACTCCGAGGTCGAGCAGGGCGACGAGGTCCATCTTCCGCTGACGAAGAACGCCGACGAATTCGGGCGCATCGCCGCGCAGTCGGCGAAGCAGGTGCTCTATCAGAAAGTCCGCGAGGCGGAGCGGGAGAAGGTCTACAACGAATTCGTCGGCAAGGTCGGCGAGCTCGAGAACGGCTACGTGAAGCGGTTCGAGCGCGGCGACATGATCATCGACCTCAACGGCAAAACCGAGGGGATCATCCCGCGATCGCAGCAGTCGCGTGCGGAGCGCTACTCGCAGGGCGATCGCATCAAGGCGGTCATCATCGACGTGCACACGCAGCCGAAGGGACCGCAGGTCGTGCTCTCGCGCACCGACCCGCGGCTGCTCATCAAGCTGTTCGAGATGGAAGTGCCGGAGATCTACGACGGCACCGTGGTGATCAAAGGCGCGATCCGCGAGCCGGGCGAGCGGGCGAAGATCGCGGTCGCCTCGCGCGAGCGCGACGTCGATCCGGTCGGCGCATGCGTCGGCATGAAGGGCTCGCGCGTGCAGTCGATCATCCGCGAGCTGCGCGGCGAGAAGATCGACATCATCCCGTGGAGCGATGACGTCGTGCAGTTCGCGCAGAACGCGCTCGCGCCGGCGAAGATCACGCGCGTCAGCGTCACGAGCGACGAGAACGCGCATCGTCCGCATCTCGATGTCATCGTCGACAACGATCAGCTGTCGCTCGCGATCGGCAAGCGCGGGCTCAACGTGCGCCTCGCGGCGGAGCTGATCGGCGCGAAGATCGACATCAAGTCGGAAGAGGAAGTGAAGGGCGAAGTCGCCGATGCGCTCTCCGCGATGCTGCAGGAGGCGATGGCCGATCAGCGCTCGCAGACGAACGTGCACGACATCGACGACATGCCGGCCGAATGGGCCGACAAGCTCGAAGAGGCGGGCTACGACGATCTCGACTCGATTCTCAACGCGTCGGTGGACGACCTGACGGCGATCGAAGCCATCGACGCCGAGGCCGCGGCGAAGATCATCGAGCTCGCGACCCGGCACGAAGAGGTCCAGGAACAGCCGGCCGAGGAGGCGGGCGAAGGCGAAGAAGCGGAAACGCAGGAAGAAGCACAAGTGGAGTAAAAATGGCGCGCCGGCTTCAGCCGGCAACGGAGACCGGTTGAAGCCGGTGCTCCAACGGAACCGGCTCAAGCCGGTGCTCCATGCAGAGGGAAACCGGGAGACTAAATGGCGGCAACCAAATTCCGAGTGAGCGACATTGCAAAGCGGATGGGCAAGTCCGAGAAGGACGTCATCTTTCAATTGCAGTCGCTCGGCGCTGAGATCAGCGACGCGAATCAGATCCTCGAGCCCGAGGTGATTCAGGCGCTGATCAGCGGAAAGAAACTGACGACGCGGACGCGCAGCGTCATCATGCGCGAAGACAAACCGCAGCCGGAAAAGGCGAAGAAGGAAGCCGTCCGTCCGCCGCGCCCGATCGTCAAGCCGCCGGTGCGCTCGAAGCCCGCCGCTCCGCCGCCGGAAGAAGCGCCGGCAGCTCCCGCTGCGCCGGCCGTGATCATCCCCGAGTTCATTCAGGCAGCCGAAGATGAGGAGCGCGCGGCGAAAGAAGCGCCGTCGCCGGTTGCTCCTTCCGCGGCGCCCAGTGTGGCGGCTGCCGCTTCGGCCGCCGCTGAGCAGCCGAGGGCGACTGCTCCCACACAGGCAGCACCAAAGCCGCACGCACCCGCCCGTCCCGCCGGTCCGAGCGGTCCGCGCGCGCGTGCGCCGCAGGGGCCGCGTCCGAATTATGCCGGGCAGGCGCCCGCTGTCAGGCCGGGAGGTGTCCGTCCCGCGGGTCCTGCGGGAGCTCGCACGCCGATGGCCGCGCGGCCGGCAGGTCCGGGCGCGCGTCCGACAGGAGCACGTCCGGCAGGTCCGGCCATGCGCAGCGCGGGCGGTCCGGGGCTTCGTCCCGCGGGCGTCGGCCGCACTCTGCCTCCGCCTCCGCCGCCGGGTCCGGCCGGAGCGCTGGGCCGCCGCAAGAAAGTCGAAGAAATCGGCGAAGAAGCATCGGCGAAGAAGAAGCCCGCCGGCAAGGGCGTGAAGAAAGCGCGCGAGGTCGAAGTCGACGAGGCGCTCTTCACGAAAGGACCGTTTTCCGGAACACAGATCATCGCCGACGACATCGGCCCCGACATCGTGATGCCGGAGCAGGTCGAGGAAGAAGTCGAGAAGCCGAAAGCGCCGTCGTCGCGCCGCGATATGCGCAAACAGGCCGCGCCCGTTTCGGCGAAGGTCCTCGAATTCAGGAAGCCCACGGGCAAAGTCCCGCTGACCGAGGGAGCGACCGTCAAAGAGCTCGCCGATAAGCTCGGCGTGAAAGCCAACGACCTGATGAAGCACCTTCTGATGAAGAAGGGCCTCATGGTCTCGATCAACCAGCCGCTGGGCGCCGATCTCGCGCTCGAGATCGCGAAGGACCTCGACATCGATGCGGAGATCGTGTCGTTCGAGACCGCCGTCGAGCTCGACGCGATCGAGAAGGGCGCGTCGAAGGGAACGACCCCGCGCGGCCCGGTGATCACGGTCATGGGCCACGTCGACCACGGCAAGACGTCGCTGCTCGACGCGATCCGCGAGACGAACGTCGCCGCGGGCGAGGCGGGCGGCATCACGCAGCACATCGGCGCGTATGCGGTCGAGAAACGCGACCGCAAGATCGTCTTCCTCGACACGCCGGGCCACGAGGCGTTCACGATGATGCGCGCGCGCGGCGCCAGGGTCACCGACATCGTCGTGCTCGTCGTCGCGGCCGACGACGGCGTCATGCCGCAGACGAAAGAAGCGATCGACCACGCGCGCGCGGCGAAGGTGCCGATCGTCGTCGCGATCAACAAGATCGACAAGCCGAACGCGAACGTCGACCGCGTGCGGCGCGAGCTCGCCGACGCAGGCGTGCTCGTCGAGCAGTGGGGCGGCGATGTCGTTTCCGTCGAAGTCTCGGCGACGAAGAAACAGGGCATCGACGATCTGCTCGACATGATTCTGCTCACCGCCGACATGCTCGACCTCAAAGCGACGCCGGAGCTTCCGGCGCGCGGTGTCGTGCTCGAAGCGAAAAAGGAAGTCGGACGCGGCATCGTCGCGACGATCCTCGTGCAGGACGGCACGCTGAAGATCGGCGATCCGTTCTTCTCCGGCCAGACGTACGGCCGGGTGCGCGCGATGACCAACGAACGCGGCGATCGCATCAAGGATGCCGGCCCGGCGACTCCGGTGCAGCTCACCGGATTCGATGATGTGCCGAACGCCGGCGATACGCTGCAGGTGCTCGACGATGAGACGCAGGCGCGCATGATCGGCCAGCTGCGTCAGGAGAAAGCGCGCGAGGCGGCGCAGGCGGGCTCGTCGCGCATGTCGCTCGATCAGCTGTTCCAGAAAATGCAGGCGGGCACGGTCAAAGAGCTCAACATCATCCTCAAAGCGGATGTGCAGGGCTCGGTCGAAGTGCTCAACGACACGGTGCGCAAGCTCTCCACCGACGAAGTCAAAGTCGCCATCATCCACTCGTCGGTCGGTGCGATCTCGACGAACGACGTTCTGCTCGCGTCGGCTTCGGACGCGATCATCGTCGGCTTCAACGTTCGGCCGGAGCGCAACGCGGCCGATCTCGCGGAGAAGGAAGGCGTCGACATCCGCCTCTACACCGTCATCTACAACCTCGTCGACGAGATCAAGTCGGCGATGACCGGCCTGCTCGAGCCGAAGTTCGAAGAGAAGTTCCAGGGCCGCGCCGAAGTGCGCAACACGTTCAAGGTGCCGAAAGCCGGGACCATCGCCGGCTGCATGGTCGTGGACGGCGTGATTCCGCGTACCGCGAGCGTGCGCCTCCTGCGAGACAACCGCGTGATCTTCGAAGGCAAGATCGCATCGCTGCGGCACTTCAAGAACGACGTCTCCGAGGTGCGGCAGGGCTTCGAGTGCGGCATCGCGATCGAGCGGTTCCAGGACATCAAGATCGGCGACGTCATCGAGGCGTTCAAGGTCGAGAAGCTCGAGCCGGCCCTGGCGTAGTGGAGCACCGGCGCAATGGAGCCCCGGCGCAATGGAGCACCGGCTTTAGCCGGTCCCGGCTGAAGCCGGGGCTCCATTGAGAAGCCGGACCATGCTCGTCGTAGTCGCACTCTTCGAATTGCAGATCGCCTGCGCCCAATCGCTGAAGGACAAGCGCCAGGTCGTCCGCAGCGTGAAGGACCGGCTGCGCAATCTCGATCTCTCGGCGAAGGAAGTGGCGCTGCAGGATTTGCATCAGCGCGCGCGCATCGCCGTGTCGTTCATCGCGCTCGACAACGCCGCCGCCGATTCGATGCTCGAGAAAATTCAGTCCATCGTGCAGTCGAACGGCGACTCGACGATGACCGGATGGACGAGCGAGAAACTCGACTTCGACGAAACCGTTCCGCTCACCTGACGGACACGAACAGAATCTCGTCGCGATCGCCGCTGAGGATCGCGACGCGGTGTTGCGTGATGAGCACTCGCTCCGGCTGTGCCGGCACCGGCAATGTCGGACCCGTTCGAGGGCCACTGGCGGATCCGTAGACGACCGTGATCGTGTTGTCGGCCACGTTGTTGAACACCGCGTCGGCAAATCGGTCGCCGTTCAGGTCGCCCGCCTCGATGTCCCACGATCCGTGGCCGGTGGCGATTCGCTCCGGAAACGCGGTGAAGCGCCGGCCGCCGTCGTTGCGGATCCACGTCAGCCCGTCACGCGAGGTGTCGCTGATGTGGCCGGAGTAGTTCGTGACGAGGATGTCCGGCCGGCCGTCGCCGTTGACGTCGGCAATTGCGATCTTAAACGGCGCCGGACCGGCGACGATGGGCACGGGTGGTGCGAAATGTCCGTGTCCGTCGCCGAAAAGAATCGTCACGGTGTCGTGCGGGTCGTCCGGGCTCGCGTTGGGCATGACGAGGTCGGCGTGTCCGTCGCCGTCGAGGTCCGCCGCGACGACGTTGACGTACGGCCCGCGGCCGGTGTCGAGCGGAACGCCGGGCGAGCTCCAGCCCCCGCGTCCGTCGGAAAAGAGAAGCGTCACCCGTTGTTCCGCCCAGCTGTCGGTGACGATGTCGACGCGACCGTCGCCGTTGAGATCGGCGGCTGCCACCGTGTGCGGATGCGGTTTCGAGTGCACGTGGATCTGTTGCGACGTGAAACGACCGCCGCCGTGGTTTTGCAGCAGCGTGATGTAGTCGGTGTCGTGATTGGCGATGAGAAAATCGGGCAGACCGTCGCCGTCGATGTCGGCCGCGATCATTCCGAAAGGGTTCGCGCCGCATCGGGCTTGCGGAAAAACGACGCTGCCGCCCCGGATGATGGCCAGGTTCCCGTTGTGGCCGCAGACCGCGATCTCATCGCCGCCGGCAGCCATGGCCTGCGGATGCCAGCCGTTCGGAAGCACGATGCGATCTGCAGACGACGCGCGAGCCGGCGTACAGGAGAGAAGCAAAAGCAGGAGGAGTGTGCCTCGCATGCAATTCACTTTTCCGGCTGGACGGCGCCGATCGCAATCTGGATCTCGACCTCGTCGGACAGCACGCCGGGGATTGCACCCCAACGGTTTCCCAGGACGCCGAAATCGCGCCGGTCGATTGCGAACGCCGTCTCGAAGCCGGCGAGTTTGCCGACGTGCGGGACATCGCGGATGCCGAGCGATGTGACGGGAAAGTGAATCCGGCGCGTGACGCCGTGGATCGTCAGGTCGCCGGTGACGACATCGTGATCGACGCCGCGGCTGTGGAACTCGATCGTCGGATAGCGCGCGACATCGAGAAAATCGTCGGAGCGGACGACCCCGTCCCGCGTCTCGTCTTTCGTGTCGAGACTGGCGGCGCTCGCCACGACGTCGATGCGCGCCTTCTCGGGATGCGCCGGGTCGTAGTCGAGCGTGCCCGTGAAGTCGCGGAACATCCCCTCTTCCTTCATCACGCCCCATTTGACGATCGAGAACCGAAGGTTGGAGTACACCGGACGGACGAGATAGCGTGTGGACTGCGCGCACGCCGTCGCAGCGAGGAGAAGCAGAAACGCCGAAAGAGCGAATCGGGTGCTCATGCAGGGAAGACGCGGTCCGAACGAACGCTGTTAACGCGTTAACGGTTCGCCTTCCGGCGGCGTCCTTCTGATGTCGATGTCTGCCCGACCGGATGCCGAGCTCGTTCGCGCCGCGCAGGCCGGCGACAGCGGATCGTTCGAGGTCTTGTATGGACGCTACGCACCCGTGGTGCATGCCATCGCGTTAGGCCGTCTGCCGGCCGCCGACGCCGACGATGTTACGCAGAACGTCTTCCTGACCGCGTGGAAGAAGCTCGATTCCCTTCGCGATCCCGCGGCGTTCGCCGGCTGGCTGGCGCGGATCGCCCGGAATGCGGCGGAGGATCACCGCCGCCGCGGACGCGACACGCTGCAGCTCGATATGGAATATGCCGCGCGTGAGCGGCAGGCGGATGCCGCGGAAGCGGCCCAGGTGCTGGCGGCGATCCGCGCGCTGCCGGAAGCGTATCGCGAGACTCTGGCGCTGCGCCTGGTCGAGGGAATGTCGGGAGCGGAAATCGCGGAGCGGACCGGCCTGACCGAAGGATCGGTGCGCGTGAACCTGCATCGCGGAATGCAGATCCTGCGAGAGGTGCTCGCTTGAACGAAGAACAACTGATCGATCTGTTGTCCGTCTACCGGCACCGGCAGACGATGCCGGCAGTTTCGCGCCGGCGGTCATCGAAATGGTGGCTCGCAGCCGCGGCCGTCTTCGCGGCGACGGTCGCGGCCATGTGGCCGGTCTATTCGGCCAGATGGCGGATCGGCCTCCGGCTGCTTCGGGCCGGCGAAACGATCCGCATGCCCGCGCGGCTGCGCTCCGGCAACATCGGCTACGTCGACGTCGCCGCGAACACGGTTCTGCGTTACGACGGCGGAAACCGGCTCACGCTCGAGCGAGGAACGATCCACGCGAAGACCATCTCGCCGCCCGGAATCTTCATCGTCGACACCCCCGCCGCGCGCGCCGTCGACCTCGGATGCGAATACGTGCTGACGGTCGGCGAAGACGGCGAGGGAGAGCTCCGCGTCCTGAAGGGATGGGTCGGCCTGAACAGTTGGGGCCAGTCGCTGGTCCCGCAGGGCGCGAAGGCGACGATCGCGCCGGACGGCCGCCTGTCGCCGCCACTTTTCGAAGACGCACCGCCGGCATTTCAGCAAGCGATCCTGCGCGGCGATCTCAACGCCGCGCTGCCGCTCGCGCGCCACAAAGACGCTCTCACGCTCATCAATCTGTTTCGATTCGCGACCACCGAGGAGCGGCTGGAGATTTACGATCGTCTGAATGAGCTCGTTCCCGCGCCGCGCGATGTTCCGCGCGAGGCGATGCGACGCTGGACCATGACCACGCTCGACTCCTGGTGGCCCCTGGCGGTGAAGGCCAGCGGCGTGTCGGCGATCAAAAAGAACAAAAGAGCGCCGTGAGTTGTTATCCTCGCGCCGGGGATGAGAAAGACGAAACGCACTTCACGCGTCGGGGAAACCATCCGCGACGCCATTGCCGAAATCTTCCGCCGCGACCTCAAAGACGAGCGGCTGATGATGATCTCCGTCACTGAGGTGGAGGTGAGCCCGGATCTGCATCTGGCGCGCGTGTTCGTCAGCGGGTTGAAAGAAGAGGAGACGAAGCAGACGGTCAGGGACCTCAATGCCCGGAGCGGCCGCATTCGTCATTTTCTCGGCCAGCGCATCCGGCTGCGCGTCACGCCGGAGCTCGAGTTCCGTTACGATGACACGTCGGCGCGCGCCGGGCGCATCGAGCAGCTGCTCGCCGACATCAAGAAGAATGAACACTCCTGAACTCGCGGCAAAAGAAGTCGCGGAGCGCATCCGCGCCGGCCAAAATTTTCTGATCACGTCGCATCGCAATCCGGATGGCGACGCGCTCGGCAGCGGTCTCGCGCTGCAGCGGCTGATTCGGAAGCTCGGGAAACAAGCGGCGATGCAGGTCCGCGACGGCTTCGGTCACGCGCTGCACAACATTCCAGGTGCGGACGAAGTGGCGATCACGGATGCGCTGCCCGCCGATTACCCGGACGCGTACGACGCGGTGTTCACGATGGAGTGCCCGGAAGTCGAGCGCACCGGCTATCCCGTTCTGCCCGGCCCCGTCGTCAACATCGATCACCACCTCGGAAACCAGATGTATGGCGAGATCAACTATCTCGATCTCGAAGCGCCGTCGGTCGGGGAGATGGTCATGCAGATCAATCGCAACCATCTGCGCGTTCCGCTCGATCGCGAGACGGCGATCGCGCTGTACGTTTCGCTCGCGACCGACACCGGATTTTTTCGCTACCACAACACGACGCTGCGCGCGTTCGAGGCGGCGGAGGAGCTCGTGCGCGCCGGCGCGGTGCCGGGCGACGTCTCGCTCTGGATCAACGAATCGAGCCCGCGCGGTGCGATCAAGCTGCTCGGCCTCTGCCTGACGACTCTCGAGATCACGCCGGACGGGAAGATCGCGACGCTGCAATTGCCGGAGCGATTCTTCGCCGAGGCGGGCGCAACGCCTGAGGACACCGAAGGCATCGTCAATTACGGGCGCATGATCGACGGAGTGCTCGTGTCTGCGCTGCTGAAAGAGGTCGGCGACAAATCGACGCGCGTGTCGCTGCGCGCGAAACCCGGCGTCGACGTGCAGGCGGTGGCGTCGATGTTCGGCGGCGGCGGACACAAGGCCGCGTCGGGCTGCACGATGCCGATGCCGCTCGCGGAAGCGAAGAAGAAGCTCGTGGCGATTCTGCAGGAAGTGGTGTGATGGACGGCGTCGTCCTGATCGACAAGATCTCCGGCATCACGTCGCACGATGTCGTGGAGAAGTTCCGCCGCTGTGCGCATGTGAAGAAAGTCGGACACACCGGCACGCTCGATCCGCTCGCCACCGGCCTGCTCGTGCTCTGCGTCGGCAAAGCCACGCGCCTGCAGGCGTATCTCATGGGCATGGAGAAAACGTACGAGGGGACGATGCAGTTCGGCTGGGCGACCGATTCGTACGACGCGTCGGGCGTGCCGTCCGGCGAGCCGAAGGAAGCCGGCATCGAGCACATCGACTTCGCGCCGCTGGTGCAGCGCTTCGTTGGGGAGATCGAGCAGATGCCGCCGCAGTTCTCGGCGAAAAAGGTCGACGGCGTCCGCGCGTACGAGCTGGCGCGGAAGGGCGAGACGGCGGCGCTCACCCCGAAGCGCGTGACGGTCTACGAGTTTTCGATCCTCGAGGTCCGCGACTCTCGCGTGCGCTTTCGCGTGCGCTCGTCGGCCGGCACGTACGTTCGCTCGCTGGCGCACGATCTCGGAGTCGCCGCGGGCGTTCCTGCGCACCTCAAAGAGCTGCGGCGGACGGCGATCGGAAAATTTCGCATCGACGATGCGCTGCCGTTCGAAGGGCTCGAGACGTCGAGCGAGCTCTTCAAGCCGCCGCACTTTCAGCCGTTGAACGAGATCGACCTGCCGCTCGAGAAGCTGCGCATCGACTGGGCCGCGCAGGGAAAGATGATGCGCGGCCAGGGCGTGATCATGACGCCCGCCGTGCGCGTGCAAAAGGGCGATCTTCTCGCGCTGGGCAACCCCCACGATCAGCTGATCGCCATCGGCGAGGTCGTGAACGTGCTGCGGGAGGGCGGGCCGGTGGAGGTGCGCCCGAAAGTCGTGCTCGCGGGATAGAATCGCCGCCGATGGCTCGCACCGATCGCGATCTCTCGCCCGACCCGCGCGAGATGGGCCGCCGGCGGTTCATGATCGCCGGCGAACACGTCATCCTCCGCGCGTTCGAGCGCGATGATGCCGAGCGCTGCTACCGCTGGATGAACGATCCGAACATCGTGCGCACCATCACCGCGCGCTATCCGATCGCCTTTCAGAACGAGCTCGAGTGGCTCGAGCGCGCGATCCACCCGGGCGCCAACGAGCGCCACTTCGCGATCGAACGCCGCGACGACCGCACGCACATCGGCAACGCCTCGATCCGCGACATCGACTGGATCTCCCGCACCGGCTGGTTCGGTCTGTTCATCGGCGATCCCACCGCGTGGAACCGCGGGTTCGGCGGCGATGCGATCTCCACGCTGATCCGCTTCGCGTTCGAGGAGATGAACCTGCACAAGCTTCGCATCAACATCTTCGAGTACAACGAGCGCGCGAAGCACGTGCTCACCGAGCGTGCCTTCGTGCAGGAGGGCCGCCTCGTCCGCGATTTCTATCGCGACGGCAATTATCACGACATCGTGATCTACTCTGTGTTTCGGGAGAAGGCGTGAGCGACAGAAAAATCCGGGTGCTGATCGCGAAGCCGGGACTCGACGGCCACGATCGCGGCGCGAAAGTCATCGCCCGCGCGCTGCGCGACGCCGGCATGGAAGTCATCTACACCGGTCTGCGGCAGACGCCCGAGCAGATCGTCGCCGCAGCAGTGCAGGAGGACGTCGACGCGATCGGGCTGTCGATCCTCTCCGGCGCGCACAACGTGCTCTTCCCCGAGATCATGCGGCTGCTGAAAGAGCAGGGCGCGCAGGACATCGCCGTGTTCGCCGGCGGCATCATTCCCGAGCAGGACATCGCGAATCTGAAAGCGATCGGCATCCGCGAGGTGTTCCTTCCCGGAACGCCGACCTCCGCCGCCGTCAACGCGATTCGTGAGGCGGTGGATCGATGAGCGTGCCGGTTGCCGGTTCCAGGTTGAGGGAGCCTCGAGGTTGCGTCGAACGCGCGACGACTGAAGCAGCCGCCGCTCGATCCTCCCGATCGGCTTCGATCGCCTGCGCCGCGATTCGCATGACCGGCAGCCTTCAAACGGCAACCGCCAACTGACATGGAGTCGCTCGAAACCCATCTCGACACGGACAGCGACGACTTCCGCGCGAATCACGAGCGGATGCGGTCGCTCGTGGACGAGCTCCGCCGCCGCATCGACGAGGCGCGGCAGGGCGGGGGCGAGAAGTACACGGCGCGGCATCGCGAGCAGGGAAAGATGCCGGTGCACGAGCGCGTCGCCGCGCTCATCGATCCGAACACGCCGTTTCTCGAGCTCTCACCGCTCGCGGCGGACGGAATGTACGACGGCGAAGCGCCCGCGGCGGGAATCGTCACCGGAGTCGGGCGCGTGCAGCAGCGCGAGTGCCTCATCATCGCGAACGACGCGACGGTCAAGGGCGGCACCTACTTCCCGATCACCGTGAAGAAGCATCTGCGCGCGCAGGAAATCGCGCTACAGAACAATCTTCCCTGCATTTATCTCGTCGACTCCGGCGGTGCGTTTCTGCCGCTGCAGGCCGACGTTTTTCCCGATCGCGAACACTTCGGCCGCATCTTCTACAACCAGGCGATCATGTCCGCGCGCGAAATCCCGCAGATCTCCGCGGTGATGGGCATGTGCACGGCCGGGGGCGCGTACGTGCCGGCGATGTCCGACTCCGCCATCATCGTCAAAGGCACCGGCACCATCTTCCTCGGCGGTCCTCCGCTCGTGCGCGCAGCGACCGGCGAGCAGGTTACGGCCGAGGAGCTGGGCGGGGCCGATGTGCACACGAGGATCAGCGGCGTCGCCGATCACTTCGCCGAAGACGACGAAGACGCGATCGCGATCGTGCGCAACATCGTCGAGAACCTGCGGCTCGAAAAGCACGAGCCGGAGACGCGGGTCGAGCCGGAGGATCCGCGGTTCGATCCGAGAGAGCTGTACGGAGTCGTCCCGCGGGACACGCGCAAGCCATATGACGTGCGCGAAGTCATCGCCCGGATCGTCGACGGTTCGCGCTTTCTCGAATTCAAGGACCGTTACGCTCCGACGATCGTCACCGGCTTTGCGCGCATCTTCGGCTACAAGGTCGGCATCCTGGCGAACAACGGCGTGCTCTTCTCCGAGTCGGCGCTCAAAGCCACACACTTTATCGAGCTGTGTAATCAGAGAAGAATACCGTTAATATTTTTGCAGAACATCACCGGCTTCATGGTCGGCAAACAGTACGAGCGCGGCGGAATCGCGAAGGACGGAGCGAAGATGGTGCACGCCGTCGCGAACTCCACCGTCCCGAAATTCACGGTGATCATCGGCGGCTCGTTCGGCGCCGGAAACTACGGGATGTGCGGCCGCGCATACTCGCCGCGGTTTTTATGGATGTGGCCGAACGCGCGCATCAGCGTGATGGGCGGCGAGCAGGCGGCGGGCGTGCTGACGACCGTCAAACGCGATCAGCTCGCGCGCGACGGCAAGCAGCTCTCCGCCGAGGAGGAGCGGGCGATCGCGGATCCGGTGCTGCAAAAGTACGAAACGGAGGGCAGCCCGTATTACAGCACGGCGCGGTTGTGGGACGACGGCATCATCGACCCCGCCGAGACCCGCAACTACCTCGGCCTCGCGCTGTCGATCAGCTATAACGCGCCGATCGAGGAGCCGCGGTTCGGAGTGTTCCGAATGTAGTGGCCGGTAACCGGCAGCCATGGACATCACCTGGTTCATCTTCGACCTCGGCAACACGGTCATCAAGCTCGCGTACGAGCGGGTGCTCGCGGCCATTTGCGCGCGGTCAGCCGTCGATCGCGACGAGCTCGTCGAGATTCTCGAAGATGCCGGCGGCTACCGAGATCTCGAGCGCGGCGGCGTCACGTTCGCCGAATTTCACGAGTTTCTCGCCGACAGAGCCGGATATCGCGGTGCGCTCGGCGACCTGCGCACCGCATGGTCGGATTTCTTCGAAGGCACGCTGCCCGGCATCGAAGACCTGATCGCCCGTCTGCGGCAGAAGTACCGGATCGCGTTTCTGTCCAACTCGAACGAGGTGCACGCGGAGGTGATCCCGCGAAAATTCGCGACAGTGTTCGAGCCCGACGATCGCCTGATCTTCTCCTATCGATTCAAGTGCGCGAAGCCCGATCCGGAGATGTTTCAGCGCGCGCTGGAAGTGATCGGCGCGCTGCCCCGGCAGGCGGCGTTCGTCGACGATCTGCTCGAGAACGTGCTTGCCGCGCGCTCGCTCGGGATGACGGCGTTTCAGTTTCACGACGCCTTTCAGCTCGAGCGCGATTTCAAAGCGGCCGGGCTGCTCTAGCCCGGTGGGCGCCGCAGATTTCCTCCGCACCGTTATGTATACTGTATACAGTATGCAGGTATGGAAGCGGCGGAATCTGAGCGAGGAGCTTGCGGAGGCTCTTCGCGACAGGATCGTCGACGGCGTGCTCCGGGACGGCGCGCGGATCAACGAGGTTCTCCTGGCGAGACAGCTCGGCGTCAGCCGCACACCGCTTCGCGAAGCGCTGATGCGGCTCGTGACGGAAGGAGCGGTCATGGTGCGGCCGCGGCTCGGCTTTTTCGTCCGGCCGCTCACGACGGAAGAGCTCGAGCAGATCTACCCGATGCGCGCGCTGCTCGACCCCGAGGCGCTGCGGCTTGCCGGAGTGCCGTCGGAGAAATCGCTCGCGAAGCTGAAGGCGATCAACGACGAGCTCCGGCGTGCGACGAGCCCGCGCCAGGCGCTGTCGCTCGACGACAAATTCCACCTCGAGCTGCTGGCCGGTTGTCCGAATCGGGTGCTGGTCGCGCTGATCGAACAGTTCATTCGCCGCACGCGCCGGTACGAGCTGGCGCTCATGCGGGGCCGCAAGAGCACCGATACGAGCGTGCACGAGCACGCGGAAATCCTCGCCCGGCTGCGGCGCCGCGACCTGCGCGGCGCGTGCGCCGCGCTGCGCCGGAACATGGAGAGCGGGAAAGAGCCGATCCTCGAATGGCTCCGCGAACGAAAGGAAGGAAATGCAACGAATTCTGATGGGGACGCTCTTCGTGGCGGCCGCCATGGCAGCGGCCGCCGCCCAACCGCCCGATGGCCTGTGGGCCGCGCGGCGCGACTTCGGTCCTGACATTCGCGGCACGCTTCGCATCGCCGGAAACCGCGCGGAGATCGCCGGGCGCACGGCGCCGGTGACGATCAACAACAAGCAGGTCGCATTCGAGCTCGCGAACGGCGAGGGCGCATTTCGCGGCGCCATGCGCGGCGATCGCATCGTCGGCCACTGGATCCAGCCGGCGACGGTTTGGGGCGGACGGGAGTACGCGACGCCCGTGACTCTCGCCAGGACCGCGTTCGGCTGGGCAGGCGAGGTGAGGCCGCTCGCGGATCACATGACGCTCCTGTTGTCGGTCAACGGCGACAAGGCGTTCATCCGGAATCCGGAGCGCAACATCGGCCGCTTTGCCGATGTTCGCGGGGTACTCGACCACTCAAGATTCGATACGGACACTGCGACGTTGACGATCGACGTGCCGCCGGCGGGCGGCTCGCTCGATTTCCATCGCGCAACCGCGGCCGACGAGGCGGTGTTCTATCCGCGGGGCAGGGATCCGAAGCCGTATTCCTATCGCAAGCCGCTGCAGCTCGACGACGGCTGGCCGGTTGCGTCGCTCGACGATGTCGGAATCTCACGCGCGGCGATCGAGAAATTCATCGACAAGCTCGACGCGGTGCCGATCGACTCCGTGCACGCATCCGAGGTGGATGCGGTGCTCATCGCAAGGCACGGCAGACTCGTGCTCGAAGAGTATTTCCACGGCGATGATCCGGACGAGCCTCACGACACGAGGTCCGCGGCGAAGAGCCTGACCGACGTGCTCGCCGGCGCGGCCAAGCTCTCCGGGAGCACGCCGGTCTACGCGACGATGAACGCTCCCACGGACGATCCGCGCAAGGAGTCCATGACGCTCGCGAACCTGCTGGCGCAGAACTCCGGACTCGATTGCGACGACGACGACAACAACTCGCCCGGAAACGAAGATGTGATGCAGTCGCAGACGGCGCAGCCGGATTGGTACGCCTACACGCTGGCGTTGAAGAGCGTCCGCCCGCCGGGGGAGAAATCCGTGTACTGCAGTTGTCAGCCGAATCTCGCCGGCGGTGTGCTGCAGCGAAAAACCGGGCGATGGCTGCCCGATCTTTTCCGCGAGCTCGTCGCCGAGCCGATGCAGATCCGCAACTACGGCCTGATGCTCACGCCCACCCGCGACGCGTACATGGGCGGCGGTGTTCGCCTGACCTCGCGCGATTTCCTCAAGCTCGCGCAGATGATGATGGACGGTGGACGCTGGAACGGGAAGCAGATCGTCAGCGCGGAGTGGGCAAAGCAGTCGACCTCGCGGGCGACGATGATCGGAAGTCGGATGTACGGATATCTGTGGTGGCTCGAGGACTATCCATACCAGGGGCGGAAAGTGCGGGCATTTTTCGCCGCCGGCAACGGCGGTCAGATCGCGATGGCGATCCCGGAGCTCGATCTCGCGATCGGGTTCAACGGCGGCAACTACAGCGATCCGGCGCTCTACATCCCGCAGCGTGAATACGTGCCGCAGGACATCCTGCCGGCGGTGAAGTGATCAGAGTCCGTTGGCCACGGTCCGCGTGAGCGGGTCGTTGCCGTACCACTCGCGGTGGAACTGCAAGAGCGCGTCGCGGCCGGAGTCGCCGGGCGGCACGGCCGCTTTTCCGTTGATCGTGCGGAACAGCTTCGGGAACCTGTAGAGCACGTAATCGAAATTGCGGCGCGCGTACTCCTCGCCGAGCCGGCGAAAGGACGCGCCGTCGATCTGGAATTTCGCGACGCCGTGGTACGACAGCTCGACGCGCGAATACCTCCGCTCGCGCAGCTTCTTCGCAAATTCGAGAAACGCGGTGTGCACGTCGATCGGCGTTTGGCGGACGCTCAGCTCGCGCAGGTCGTAAACGACGACGCCCGGCACGATCCAGTATTCGTAATGCGCCGACACGTTCATGCCGCTGAACGCGGAGTTCTCGCGCAGGACCTGATTCATCGGCTGCTGCAGCAAGAAGAGATTCGCCGAATAGCCGATCAGCGCGGCGACGAGCGGCGTGCCGACGAAGATCAGCTTTTTGTTGCGCAGATGCGGGATCGGAATCGCGACGCGCTCGAGCCTCAACTGCCGGCGCAACCTCGCGCCGATCGATTGTTTCTTTCCGGTGAGGATTTGTGGCGGCTCGGCCGGAATCGCGTAATAGGCGATCGAGAGCAGCAATCCGGCGGCGATCGACAGCAGTCCGACCGGACGGAACACCAAAAGGGCGCCGAGGCCGAAGATGTAGGCGACCCAGCTGGCGTAGTTCACGCGCGCGCGAATGCGTCTGGCGCGGTCGCGATAGTAGGTCTCATTGACGATCTCACCGCAATGCTTGCAGCGGATCGCGTTCGTCGCGATGTCGCCTTTGCAGAACTGACACGCCGTCGTCTGATCGTCGACGCGGCGCCGCTGCGACGCGAAGTCTTCCGCGCGCCGTTTCGGATTTCCGCTTTTGATCAGAAGCAGGCCGCAGGAAGTGCATACGGTCGCGCCCGCTACGTAGCTCGTGTGGCATTCGGGGCAATGCATGCTGCTCGGAAGTGGTGCAAACGGGCCGCCATTTCGTTCGCGGTCGGCCGCGAGCCGCGAACGAAACCGTTAAGGGCCAATGGCCGGCGGCGGGCGACTACCGCCCGAACCGCCGTTCGATGTTGAAGCCGATGTGCAGATCGCCGCGATGAAGCGGCGAGCCCATGTACGTCGATGTGACGTACTGATCGACGTGCGTCGCGTTGCTGTTGGTCAGCATCAGCTCGAAAAAGTGGCCGCCGATCGCCGTCTTGAGGCCCGCGGACCACGCGAAATATCCGTGCATGTCCGCGGGCAGATCGCGATTGCGCGGGACCACTTCGCCGATCACGCTGACCGCTTGCGTCAGCATCACGGCCGCGCCGATCGGCACGTTGAACGCGTTCCTGAACAACGCAGCGGACGTGTTGCCGGAGACGACGCGGCCGGCGTTCGTGACGTACGTCGGAATGATGCTGATCTCGGCCCGCTTGCCGAACTGCCGCGCGAGAATCGCCTGCGCGAACACCGACGTCCGATCGTTGAGGTCCGCCTCCGTGCGCCAGTCTCCGCCGGCCCGCACCGCGGCGGAGAACGGGATCGCGCGCGCCTGCTGGAACACGTTGTATTTCGCGCCGAGCTCGATGTCATCGAGCGCGTTGCTGCGGTACGCCGACAACTCCAGATCGCGAACGGGCACGTAAGACAGGCCGATGCCGACGTCGGCGTTGCTGTCGAGTCCGAACAGCGAATGAATGCGATCGCTGAAGCTCCCCTGATCGATCGACTGATTGAATCGATGCGTGAAGCGGATCTCCCACGTTCCAGGCAGCGACATGTGCGAAGTCGGCAGCGACAGCAGAACGTCGCCGAGGGGGAGCGGCGGGACGGGCGTGTAGGCGTTTTGAACTTGCGCCGAAAGCGAGACCGCGGAAAACAGAAGGCAGAACGTCGCGCGTTTAATCATTCGGTGCTCCCCGGCGGATCCAATCGCGAATGAGCTTGATCTGTGCGTCGCTCAGATACGGACCGCCCTGCGGCATGCGATCGCCGGTGATCCCGGCGCCGGTGATCTTGCGATAAAGGTACGAATTCGTGAAATCGCCGGGAGTGACGCGCGCCAGCTGCGGCATTTCGACGCTGGGATGCCCGACGATCTGCGTGTACGCGATGCCCGCGGTCAGCTGCATGTCTTCCTGACGGCCGAGGCGGTCGTGACAGCCGAGCTGGGCACAGGTGGGCGTGAAGATCTCGTTCTGCACGCGCGTAAAGGTGGCCGTTGGGTCGATGGGTTCACCGCCGCCGCCGGGCTCGGTCGGGAGCTCTTTGAGCTTGCCGCAACCGATGAGAATCAGTACAGATGCAAGGATTATCTTGCGAAACATGGCGCGCGAAGGGTAACACGCGGTCCGAACGGCCGCGTGACTCGCGTCACCGAAGCGAGCGGCGATCACCGGGCGGCGAGTGGGTTTGCCGAAATGAAACCCCGACGTTCGCCACAACGATGACGAAGAGAAGGTCTTTTCACAAGGTCTGGCCACAAAGGGCACGAAGGGGACGAATGTTTCAACTCGAAGATCTCTCAACCTTCGTGCGATCCATGGTGTGTGAACCTGCCAGCCCTTGATCCTGATCGCGTTCGTGGTGAACGTGGCTCACTAAAGCAAACGCGCTCGCTCGAGGGCCGCAGGTGTTCCGTGCAGCTCCGCTTGAACGTTCGGCCATTTCGTGGTGGGGCTC
>DATIZY010000309.1:0-6168 GCA_035516895.1 Thermoanaerobaculia bacterium
AGAGCGAATACGCGCAGAAAGCGAAGAAGCAGCTCGATTCCATGAAGGCCGCATGAGGCGTGCGCTCGTCGCTCTCTGTTTCGTTGCCGCGGCGTGCTCTTCGTCGCGCAAAACGGACGACGTGCCGAATCTCGTGCCGCCGCCATCGCCGGTGGAAGCATCGACGCAGGCGCTTCAGCAGCAGATCTCGAATTTGCAGACTTCGATGACCGAGCTGCTCGACCGGCTCGACGTGCTGAACGCGCGCATCGCGAAGATTGAAGCGGCGCAGCAGCAGCCTCCCGCGCCCGTCGCCGCAGCGGCGCCCGTGCAGCCGAGGGCCGCCGCGCCGGCGGCGAAGCCGGGGCCGATCGCCTCGGCCGACATCGCCGAGGATTATCGACAGGCGCTGATGCTGATCGGGCAGGGGAAGCTTGCCGATGCGCGAGGCGCGTTCCAGAAGATCTTCGACGCCGATCCCTCGGGACATCTCGCCGACAACGCGCTGTTCTGGATCGGCGAGACGTATTACCAGAGCGGCGACTATCCGAGCGCCATGCGTTACTACCAGCGCGTGATCAACGAATTTCCCGACGAAAACAAGGCGCCCGACGCGATGCTCAAGCTCGCTCTCGCCTTCATCAAGACCGGCGACCTCGGCATGGCCAAGCGCACGCTGCAGGACTGCATCCGCAAATACCCGTATTCGGCTCCCGCCGCGACCGCGAGAGTCGAGCTGCAGCGCATCAAGTACTGACGCGGCGCGGATTCTCCGTCCGAGCGACAGCGACGTCTTAGCGCCGGCGCCACGTTCGATACAATAGCCAGCGCATGGCTGAAAGCGGCGTGGACCTCCTCGCCCGGAAAGAATTTACGAAGGCGATTCCTCTGCTCAAAGAGGACCTCGACAAATATCCGAGCAATCCGCGAATCCGGCTTCAGTACGCCGATGCGCTCGCCGGCGACGGCAGAAACGACGAGGCGATCGCCCAGTACGAGCACACGGCGAAGTATTACGAGGACAACGGACTCACGGTGCAGTCGATCGCGGTCCGCAAGAAGGCCGAAAAGCTGCGCGAGGCGAATCGTCCCCCCAGCGGCCCGATGCAGCCGGTCTTCGAGGCGTCGAAGGTTCCTCCGAGTCCGCTGTTCGAAGTGCTGAACCAGGAAGAGCGCGCGGCGCTGATCAAGGAGATGGATCTCGAACAGCACAACGAGGGCGATGTGATCATCACCGAGGGGGAGCCGGGGTTGTCGATGTATGTGATCGCGCACGGCGAGGTGAAGGTCTACACGCGCGGCGCCGGCGGAAGCGGCGGCAGCGTCTACCTCGCGAAGCTCGGCGAAGGGGATTTCTTCGGTGAAGTCAGCGTGCTGACCGGAAAGCCGCGAACGGCAACGATCACGGCATCGAAGCCGACCGAGCTTCTGCGTCTCGACAAGGAAAAGCTCGACAACGCGCTGGCGAAGTATCCGGGAATCCGGAAAGTTCTCGACGACTTCTACAAGAAACGCGCGAAGCACACCGTCGAGGCCATGATCGAAAGCCTCAAAAAACGGGGCTCGTAGGCCGTGCCGGTTCTCCCGATCGTAAAGTACGGCAGCGACGTCTTGCGCCGCCGCACCGAGGCGGTCACCGTCTTCGACGATGCGCTGCAGAAGCTGATCGACGACATGGTGGAAACGATGTACGCCGCGCCCGGGATCGGCCTCGCCGCGAATCAGATCGGCGACTCGCGCCGCATCGCGGTGATCGATCTGTCGGTCGGAAAGCGTCCCGGCGAGCTGCACGTGCTCATCAATCCGGAGATCACGGAGATGGCCGGTCACCTCAATGAAGACGAAGGCTGTCTCTCGATTCCCGATTTCACCGAGAGCGTCTCGCGGCCGGAGCGCGTCCGCGCGCGTTTCGTCGATCGCAACGGTCAGCCCCGCGAGCTGAGCGGAGAAGGGCTGATGGCGCGCGCGATGTCGCACGAGATCGATCACCTCGATGGCAAGCTGTTCATCGATCGGCTGCGCGGTTTCAAGCGCGATCGGATCGTGAAGAAAATTCAGAAGCTCGCGAAGGCAGGGATGTGGTGATGCCGAACCACGCCGCAACCGTCACGGAGATCGAACGGCTCGCGCCGGCAGTGCTGCAGCTGACCATCGCCTTCGACGAGCACGATTTCGAGTTCGAGCCGGGGCAGTGGGTGAACTTCCGTTTCCCGGAGGGTGTCTCGCGCGCCTACACGATCGCGTCCGCGCCCGAGCGCCCGGACGCGCTGCAGCTTTGCGTGCGCATCGGTGCGGGAAAAGGCGGCGCCGCGCTCAAAAAACTCAACCCCGGCGATTCGGTGACGATCGACGGTCCGTTCGGCGACTTCGTCCTCCCGCGCGAGGGCGGCCAACCGGTGGTCTTCGTCGCGGGCGACACCGGGATCGCGCCCGTGCGCAGCATCGTGCTGCACATGCTCGCGACCAAAGATCCGCGCGCGATCACCGTCCTCTACGAGCCGGATCAGCGGCACATCCTGTACGCCGGCGATTTCGATCCGCTTGCGCGCGACCGCGCGATCGTTCACGAGAGCGGCCGCGTCGAGACGCTCATCGCGCGAAACCGGCGAACGCTCGAACGCGCGCTGAAGATGGTCGCCGGCTTCGACGGCTTTCTCGCGCGCGTGCAGGCATCCCTGCGCGCGAACGGAGTCGAGTCCTCGGACGCGATCGTCGAGAGTTTCGGACCGGAGCCGTAACGGGCTCGCTTCGCTCGCGTTGTCAGTTGTCAGTTGTCGGTTGTCGGTTGTCGGTTGTCAGTTGTCGTCGTGAGTCTACATTTCTCGGGTGGGAGGGACTGACAACCGACAACCGACAACGCGAGCGAAGCGAGCTAACCCCGAGCGAAGCGAGCTAACTGCGAGCTAACGAAGGTAGCCGGGCAGCACGCCCTGGCGCCGCGCGTCGTCGCGGAACTGATCGAACGCCCGTTGCGCGCGCTGCACGTCCAACGCCGCCCCCGGAATCTGCTCCTCGGTGTGCGCGAGCTGCGTCGTGTCGTAGGAAAACTGATCCGGCTTGTAACCGAGGGAAAGGAGGCCGGCAATGTGCGAGCGGAGGGCGTCCGCCTTGTTGCGCAGCAGATCGAGATTCTCCTGCGCCTGACGGATCGCTTCTTCGTGCGCCTGCGCCGCGTACTTCCACGACCACTCGCCGCCGCTCGCGGCCGCCATTTCCTGCTCGGGACCCGGTCCCGCCGGAAATGACAGCGCCTCGGCCGACGCCGCCGTGCCCGAGTGATTGTTTTCGAGGTCGCGGAGCAGCCGCGCTTTTTCTTCCGCCGTGACTTTGAGCCGGCCGGGTTTCTCCTCCCGAATCGCGACCGGCACGCCCGCTTCGTCGGTCGCGTTGAGATCGACATCGCTCTCTGCGACCGAGTACAGCGCGCCGCCCGAACGGAAGATCACGCGGCCTGCTTCGACCTTGACCGGACCGTCGATGCCGATGCGCTCGCCCGTCCGCAGCACGAGCGTGTTCGTCGCGATCGTGAGGGCCGTCAGGAGAAGAAAGTGTGCCACCCCGAGCATGGAAGAATTATCCTCCCGGGATGCCAAACTGGGCATATCTGGTCATCAATTTCCTGTACCACCTCGGCCTCGCCATCTGGATCGGGGGCACGGCGGTGCTCGGCGCTCTGGTCGCGCCGGCGTTATTCAAGGCCCTGCCGCGACAGGACGCCGGCAACATCTTCGGGCCGACGCTGAGGCGTTTTTCACGCGTTCGTGTGATCGCCGTGGCGCTGATCGTCATCGGTGCCGCGGTCAAGTTCCTTGTTTGGGAGCAGCATGCGGCGAGTCCCTGGATTGCGATTCGATGGATCGGCATCGCCTTTCTCGCCTGCGAAGTGTTTTACGAAATTGCCTGGCTCGAACCGGCGCTGGAGCGGTCTCGCGGTGATACGGCTGTGTTCGGCAGGCTGCATAAACGCTCGGAAATGCTGATGAAAACGGCACTTGTCGCCGCAATCGTCGCGCTCTTTTTTAGTTGATAGAATTCGCGGCCACGCCCGATGGGAAGTAGCCTCTCACAAGGTGAATGGGTCGCGGCGGCCATCGTCTGCGGCGTCTTGTTTCTTGTCTGCGACGCCGCCCGATTCTTCGCCCAGCAAGCCAGTCAGGTGACGCTTCGCAGCTGGATCGCCGATCCGGAGAACGAAACGCGAAGCCGCTGGGTCATCTATGACCCGCGCAACGTGCAGCTGATGGGCGGCCCGCTGCTGCAGCTATTGCTCATCGCCGCGTTCGGCTCCACGGTGATGGCGTTTCAGCCTGTCTCGCGCGGGCTGTCGACCGGAAGCGCGCTGGTCCTGTGGCTGCTGATCGCCGCGGTCTGGAAGTTCGTGCTTGCGCTCGTGCCGGAAGACATCGGCGAGATGATCCTGAAACGGTTGATCCCTGTCTCGCATTTTTTCTACATCGTCTTCTGGCCGGTGGTCTATCCGCTGCGCCGCATGTTTGCGCGGCTCGAGGAGCAGGAAGAGATGGAGGGCGAGCCCGAGCAGGTGACCGAGGAGGAAGTGCAGGCGTTCATCGACGTCGGCGAAGAGGAGGGCATTCTCGAGCCGAGCGAAGGCAAGATGGTCCATTCGGTCGTCGAGTTCGGCGACCGCGTCGCACGCGAGCTGATGACGCCGCGCATCGACGTGCTTGCGTTCAACGCGCGCGGATCGCTGGACGAACTCGCCCGCCTGTTCGCCGAATCGAAGTACTCGCGCATTCCGATTTACCAGGACAGCATCGACTCGATCACCGGCATCGTGCACATCAAGGAAGTGTTCGAAGCGATCCTGAAAAAGGAGCCGAAGGCGGTCGCGGAGCTCGCGCGGCCGCCCTACTTCGTCTCCGAGACGAAGAAAGTGACGGAGCTCCTCCGCGAGTTTCAGAGCGAGCACCTGCAGGTCGCGGTGGTTGTCGATGAATTCGGCGGCACGGCGGGGTTCATCACGATCGAAGACATCGTCGAGGAGATCGTCGGCGACATCGGCGACGAGCACGAAGCCGTCGAGGCCACCATCGTGGACCTCGGCAACGACCAGTGGCTGGTGAGCGGTATGCTTCGCGTCGAGACGCTGGAGGAGATGCTCGACGCACACTTCTCCGGCGAGGACTACGAGACCGTGGCCGGCA
Organism: Thermoanaerobaculia bacterium; assembly: GCA_035516895.1. Taxonomy (GTDB): domain Bacteria; phylum Acidobacteriota; class Thermoanaerobaculia; order Gp7-AA8; family Gp7-AA8; genus Gp7-AA10. Next base: position 5,145 of record DATIZY010000309.1, read on the forward strand.
TGATCTTCACGACGCTGGGCCGCGTGCCGAAACCGGGAGTCACGGTCGCGAAGAACGGCTATCGATTTCAGGTCGATCGCGCCGACCGGCGGCGGATTTACCGCGTGAAGATCTCGCGCGATCCGGAGTGGCAGATGCAGCAGGAAGAGCAGGAAGCGTGAGTGGCGAGCGGCGACGCGGCGAACGGCGAGCGGACGGGAAAGAAGAATCCCGCTCGCCGCTCGCCGTCAGCCGCTCGCTGTGAGTGTATCCAGAGCGTAGCGAGGGATCTCCGGTGATCCAGCGACAAACGAACCGAAACGCCAGGAAGGGCACGCTTCACTCCGCTGCGTCCAAAGCGAAAACCAAAATGCGCTTCGGAGTGGTGGCGTTCGTCGGGCGGCCGAACGCCGGCAAGTCGACACTCCTCAATCGCATCCTCGGCCAAAAGGTGTCGATCGTTTCTCCCAAGCCGCAGACGACACGCAACCGCATCGTCGGCATTCTCAACGATCCGCGCGGACAGATCGCCATCCTCGACACGCCCGGCATTCACAAGCCTCTGCACAAGCTCAACGTGCGGATGATGGATCACGTGCGCTCGAGTCTCGCGGAGGCCGATGTGATCGCGCTCATCGTGGACGCGACGGAGCCGTTCGGTCACGGCGATCAGTACGCCATCGACCTGGTGGAGACAGAGCATTCTCCTACGGGAGAGGATGCCGCGAAGCGGGGGGCGAGGGGCCGCATCGCCATCCTCAACAAGATCGATCTGCTGCGAAAGGAAAAGCTCCTGCCGCTGATGCAGCGCTACAGCGCGACGGGACTCTTCGAAGAGATCATTCCGGTGTCCGCGACGACCGGCGACGGCGTCGGCGAGTTGCTCGAGGTCCTGTTCAACATGCTCCCTGAGGGCGCGCCGAGGTACTCGCGAGAAGACTACACGACGCAGCCGGAGCGCTTTTTCGCGTCCGAGCTGGTTCGCGAAAAAGTGCTGCAGCACACCGGCGACGAGCTGCCGTACACGACCGCCGTCGCTGTCGAT
>DATIZY010000310.1:0-4921 GCA_035516895.1 Thermoanaerobaculia bacterium
ACCCGAGTCAACGCGCATTTCCGTCGCAGCGGGAAAGGAGACCACGGTCAGCATTCAGCTCCGTACTCGAACGTCCTTCATGCCGGCATCCCCTCCCCGCGCAATGGCAGCAGCCGGGCAGAGTTCAAGATGAACGCGAGCTCGGACGTCACGTGAATCAACGCGGCGAGCAGTGGATTGAGAAATCCGAACGCCGCCAGGCCAATCCCCACCCCGTCAACAATCAGCGTACCGGCGAAGTTCTGCATGATGATCGCGCGTGTCCGCCGGGCGATGAGCAGCGTGGCCGCGAACTGAGCGAGGTCGTTGCCGAGGAGAACCACGTCCGCGCTTTCCCGAGCGATGTCGGTGCCCGATCCCATGGCCACCCCGACCGTTGCAGCGCTCAGCGCCGGCGCGTCGTTGATGCCGTCTCCAACGACCGCAACTCGCTGGCCGCCCCGGACGAGAGCCTCGACGCGCGCGAGTTTGTCGTCGGGAAGCAGCTCGGCATCGACTTCGTCGACGCCGATCGCATTGGCGACAACCGTGGCCACGATGGTGTCGTCGCCCGTGAGCAGAATCGTTCGCATTCCGAGCTGCCGCATCGATGCGATTGCCGCGCGGGCTTCGGGCCGGATGACATCTGCGATGAGAACCTGACCAAGGAACCGGCCGTCACGTGACACCAATACCTCGCTGGCATCCTCCGCCGGAGCGAGATCGGGGAACCTCACCTCGCGGTCGCGAAGGAACCGTCTCCGCCCGGCGAGGATCGTCGTTCCATCCGCGTCGACGAGTACGCCCATGCCCGGTTCGTACGAGAATGAGTCCGGCTCACTCGATGGGATGGACAGCTCTTGTGCGCGCGCAAGGATCGCCACGGCGAGCGGATGCTCCGAGCGCTGCTCGGCGATGGATGCGGCCTCGAGCAGCTCTCGCTCGCTGACCCCGGCAGCAGGGATGACCTCTCGAACGCGAGGGTTTCCGAATGTCAGCGTGCCGGTCTTGTCGAGGATGATCGTTTGAACCGTTGCCAGTGCCTCGAGGTAACTACCTCCCTTGATGATCGCGCCACGCCTGGCACATCGTCCGATGCCGCCGAGGATCGCCAGCGGAGTTCCGGCGGCGATGCCGCAGGCGCCGGCGACGATGACCACGGAGATCGTGGAGCGAACATTTCGGGTGATGAGGAATGTCAGGATCGCAGCACCAATCGCGAAGTAGACGAGATAGCCCGCGAGCCGGTCTGCGAGTTTCTGAATCGGAGCGCGAGACTGTTCGGCGCGCTCGACGGCTTCGATGATCTGGCCAAACGTCGTGTCGCGTCCGATGCGTTCCGCGCGGACTTCGAGAGCTCCTCGCTGGTTGATCGTTCCGGCGTAGACGAGCGACCCGGTGCTCTTTTCGACAGGCATCGGCTCTCCGGTGATGGTCGATTGATCGACAAACGAGTGTCCGCTGACGACGAAACCGTCGGCGGGCAGACGGCCGCCGGGATTCACGAGAACGAGATCGCCCTGCCGCAAATCTCGAAGCAACATTTCGGTGGCGATGCCATCGCGACGGACGGTCGCCGTTTGCGGTAGATAGTCGAGAAGCTCTTTGATCGCGTGTCTGCCCCGTGACACCGTGAGCCCTTCCAGCACCTCGGCCACGAGCACGAAGAGCGTGATCATGAGCGCCGTAAAGATCTCGCCGATCGCCGCGGCAGCGAGGATGGCCATGCTCATCGACAGCTCCATCGTCATCTTTCGCCCCAGAGCGTTCTCGACGGCTTCGTGAAAGATCGGCCATCCGCCGATGAGCAGCGTGGCGATGCCGAGGACCGGCTGCCAAACGTGAAACCACGCCAGGCCACATCCAACAGCGACCAGGACGATTCGTGATGTGTCCGTGCGGCTCACGGCTCCGGCTTCGGCTGGGGCTGAGGCTCTGTTGCGGACGGCGACGGAAGCGGAATCGGATTGACATTGCCACCGTTCAAATCCAGCCGAAGATGTTCGCGTGAACCGTCGCCCGGAAGGATGACGACCCGAGCACTCTGCAGCAGCTGCGTCACCGCTTTTCGATAGAGCCGCTGCCGCGCCGCCGGCCGCGCCTTCCGCGCTTCTGCGGCCAACGCGGTGAATGATGCCGCTGCGGAGCGGGCAGACTCTGTCTGCTCCGTTGCGGAGGCCTCGGCGCTGCGGCGTTTCTCATCAGCCTCCGCGCTCGCGAGCGATAGGGACTGCGCCGCTTTTCCCTGTGCCTCGTTGATTTTCTTTTCGCGTTCGGACGCCGCATCGGACACCGCAGCGAAGGAGCTGCGAGCCTCCGGCGGCGGCGACACGACGTTGAGCGCGACGTCGATGATCGTCACCCCGACGCCGGCCCGATCGGCGGCAGACTGTTCTCCGCGGCGGATACTCTCCTGGAGCGCGCTGCGATCGGTCGTGAGAATGTCGTCCACACGCCGCCAGCTGACCTCGCGCGTCAGCACTTCCTCGGCGACGCTGCGGATCAGGTCCTCCGGCTGCGAAGCCGCTGTAGTGAATCGGCCCGGATCGTCGACCCGATACTGGACCTGACCGGTCACATTGACCAGATTCTCATCACCGCTGATGAGAGCGAGCGATTCTCCGAACGCGACCGTGTTCACGGCACCGGTATCCATGACGTCCAGCCGCTCGGCGACGGGAATGATGTAGCTGACGCCGGGGGCGACGCTGCCGTTCGTCACCCGTCCGAACCGGCGCAAGACGCCACGCTGACCGTTGTGAATGACATGGATTCCACTGGCGATGACTCCCGCGGCGATCACTCCGAGGATGGCCAGAACGATCGCGCGTCGCTGCGCATAGACCGCAGCCGAGATCCGTTGAATTGCCGCTACGTGCCGGGGAACGGCCTGTTGTTCATTCACTTCTTTTTTTCCGTCTCAGGACCCTGAAAGAACAGGCGGATGACCGGGTCGGCGGAATCGAGAAAGATGGTCGTGTTCTGCGACATCGATTTCTCGTAGAGCTCGAGATTCCGAATGAACTGGTACAGACTCGGATCGCGCGCGTATGCCTCGGCGGTGATGCGAGTGGCCTCGGCTTCACCGTTGCCGCGCGCGATCTCGGCGTCACGCGCCGCTTCGGCCAGAAGCGTTCGCCTCTTCTGCTCCGCTTCCGCTTCGATCTTGCGAGCGGTCTCCTCCCCTTCCGCCCGAATGCGCAGCGCAATGCGTTCGCGCTCGGCCTGCATGCGGGCGATGATCGCTTCCCGATTCTGTTCGGGGAATTGCGCGCGCGCGATCCAGCACTGTTCGACCTGAATGCCGAAGCTCGATCGCGCCAGCGACCCGATATACGCCTGGACTTCCGCTGCGAGCTGCCGGGTATGGACGTCAGCCGGCTGGATCGAGAAGAAGTTCGAGGACGGAAGGCGGCCGGTCGACGCGCCGAGCGACGCGATCCCGAGGTCGATCAGTCGCGAGGTGGCGATGTCTTCGCTGCGGATCCTCTGCACGAAGAGAAGAGGATCGGCGATGCGCCACGAGATCGCCGCGTTCAACACGAGGTTCTTCTTGTCCGCGGTCAGAAACTCCGTCGCTGGAATCTCGGTCAGGCGCAGACGGCGATCGATCCGCAGCATGCCGCCGACGGGGCGCGGCGCGATCCAGTGCAGTCCGGGCAGTAACGGTTCGCTGACCACACGGCCGAATCGCGTGCCGAGTCCCACCTGGGTTTCATCGACGACGGCCACGGAATCGATCACCAGCGCGATTGCCATCAGAACGATCAGAATGACGTAACGTCGTCGCATCAAAAAAGGCCTCCCGTCTGTGCGGGCGAAATGTCGTACAAGTCGCGCGCGGTCCGGTGCGGAATGAGGACGACCCGCTTGCCGAGAAACAGGCGGTCGAGCGCGTCCCAACGCAGCATGCTGCGGACGGCTGCGCCGCTCCGCCGGGCCACTTCTGCCTGCACGACGAACGCGGTGCCGACTCCCTTTGCCCGCGCCACGTTCTCCGTGCGGTCCGATTCGGCGGCTGCCAGTAGCGTCGCCGCCTGGCCGCGCGCCATCGGCAACGCCGCATCTGCGATGCCCGAAGCTTTGTGAATGCGCGTCTCTCGATCCTCGCCCGCGCTGGAGATGTCTCGAAACGCCTGCACCGCCGCGTCCGGCGGATGCAGATCGAGAATGTTGACGGAGATGGCGCGCAGCGGGATCTGGTCGGCGTCGAGCCGGCGCTGAAGATCGCGGCGCGCAGCCTCTTCGATCGATCCGCGTGCGGTGGTCAACGTGTCATCGATCGATCGCGACGCGAGCAGCTCGCGCAGCGATGCCTGGAACAAGCTGCGCACGCTCTCGATCGGATTGCCGCCGCGATAGAGAAACACGCGCGGATCCGAAACGAGCAGATGAATTCCGGCCTTCGACTCCACCAGGTTCAAGTCACCCGTGACGTAGCTCGACTCTTCGGGTCGCGATCCTGCGCTGGTGTACGACGAGTGCCACCCGGTGGGCGATGAGAACGAGAGCACCTCCTCACCGGGCCGGAAGCCGACGCTGACGTCGACCACCGCCTGCGCGTCGACCCGGCGCAGACGACCGATCGGCCGCGGCGGCAGCCAGTGCAGCCCAGGCGCGAGCGGAGTCGATCCAGCTTTGCCGAAGATTTCCGCGAACCCGACGGTCCCTTCGCCAATCACGGCGAAGCCGCTGAGAAGCCAGGCCGCGGCCACAATCCCGATCGATGCCCACAGCAATCTTCGCGGCCGGATCCATCTGCGAACGTGGCCGATCGCCGATCTCACATCGGCCGGAATGACGCTGGCGATTGTGCTGCGCACGTCCTCCGCTGCACGATGCCATCCGGCGCGCGCGAGCGAGAGGAGAAAAATCGGAAGAAAGAGGATCGTCAGCAGGACGTCCCATCCGCCGATCGTGGTCTGCGCCGGATCCGTGCCGA
>DATIZY010000311.1:0-4584 GCA_035516895.1 Thermoanaerobaculia bacterium
GTCGACAGCCGTGGCGCCGACCCCGTTCCGGAGAACGACAGCAACGGCGAGCTGATTTATCTGATCGCCGAATACTACCGGCACACCCACGATCGCGAGCTCGTCGCCGACGTCTGGCCGCACGTCGTCGCGGCCGTCAACTCCATCGACACGCTGCGGCACACGCAGACCGCTCCCGAATTTTTCGGACTGCTGCCGGAGTCGATCAGCCACGAAGGCTATTCGGCGAAACCGGAGCACTCGTTCTGGGACGATTTCTTCGCTGCGAAAGGGCTCGCCGATGCCACGTACCTCGCGCACGAAATGAAACTCGTGCCCGAGGAAAAATCATTCACGAAAATCTATGATGAATTCGAGCGCGATCTTCTCGCCGCCCTCGGCCGCGCGATGGCCGCGCACGACATCGACTACATCCCCGGCTGCGTGGAGCTCGGCGACTTCGATCCGACATCGACGACGATCGCCATCGCGCCCGGAGGTCAGCTCGGCAAGGTTCCGCAGCGTGCGGTGAACGCGACCTTCGACCGCTACTTCGCCGAGGCAGAAGCGCGCGCGGCCGGAACGAAGGATTGGGACCGCTACACGCCGTACGAGCTTCGCACCGTCGGCACCTTCGTCCGCCTGGGCCAGCCGCAGCGCGCCCATGAGCTGCTCGATTTCTTCCTCGCCGGTCAGCGTCCGTCGGAGTGGCGCGAGTGGGCCGAAGTCGTCTGGCGTGATCCGCGCACGCCGAAGTTCATCGGCGACATGCCGCATGGCTGGGTCGCGTCCGATTTTCTCCGCTCCGTGCTCGACATGTTCGCGTACGACCGCTTCGACGGCGCGGAGGTGATCGGCGCCGGCGTGCTGCCGCAGTGGGTGATGCAATCACCGGGCGTGCTCGTGCGCAATCTCAGCACGCATCAGGGCGTCGTCAGCTTCTCGATGCGCGGCACGCCGCAGTCGGTGCACGTGCACGTCACCGGTCCGATTCACGATGCGATCGTGCATTCACCGATGCCGAACGTGAAGAGCGTCTCGATCAACGGCAAGACGGTTCCCGCCGCCGAAGATGTGCGCGTGCGCTCGTTTCCGGCCGATGTCGTCTTCAGCTATTGACGTCGCCGGCGGGCTGAGAGCCCGTCGCGCCACTTCGCGTCACCGGACGTATTTGAAGTGCTTTCCGGGCTCCGGCAGCAGCGTGACGGCACTGCGCTGATCGGCGATCACCTCGCCGTTGTGTTTCACGATGACGTGCGTCACCGCGCTCTGCGCATCGAGGCTCGTCGCCGGCTGGATCTTCACCGTCAGCTCGGTGCTGTACTCGCCGGACGTCTTCTCCGCTTTTTCTTCCTGGCCGCGCAAGACGACGAGTTTCGGAACACCGGCGATGACTTTCTTCTCGCCCTCGTCGATGACCAGCGCCGAGCACGTGTACGTGTCGGGACTGGGTCGCGTCAGCAGTTGAAGCGGATCCGCAATCGTCGGATGAATGTCGATCTGAATCGCAAGCGCGGCGGCCAGAAGAAGCATCACGAACCTCCTGTTGATTGTTTGACGCCCGGGCAGACGAAACGTGACTCGTGCGCTTCCTTCAGGTAGGTGTCGAAATCGGGGGCGACCAGCCGTGTCACCGGCGCGTACATGCCTTCGCCCGTTCCCGACGTGTCTCCGGTGACCGAATGCCCTGAAATGTGAAAGGTCACCGGAGCGCAGAGAAAACGCGCGACGTCGGCGCGGCTGATCCTCTTCCGCGCGACTTCCACCGTTTCGCCGTTCTGCCTCCATGTACCGAGGGCGGAGGCGTGCGGCAGATTCGAGGAGATGTAGAGCGCCTCGTCGTTCTGTTCGATCACCGTGAAGTGAAGTTCGAAATATTCGTGATCGTCGCGGAAGTAGACGATGGTCGCCGGAGCCGAGCGGATGTGCTCCCCCTCGAGCGCGCGCGGCGTCTGCCACGGCCCGTCGAGGCGCAGCAGAAACTGCTCGCGCGGGACCTGCGCGCGATGGCACGCGGCCAGTAGGAGGGCAGCGAGCGCGAGCTTCCTCATCGCAAATTGGCGCCGCGCGTCCGGATCACGTCTTTGTAAAAATGCGCGCTCGATTTGAGCGTGCGCTTCTGGGTCTCGAAATTGACGTGGATGATTCCGAAGCGTTTGGCGTAGCCGAGGGCCCATTCGAAGTTGTCGAGGAGCGACCAGACGAAGTAGCCGCGCAGATCGACGCCGCGCTCCATCGCGGCGCGTGCGGCGAGGAGATGCGCGCGCAGGTAATCCACGCGGAGTGGATCCTGGACGGTTCCGTCCGCGATCGGCGGATCGTAGAACGCCGCGCCGTTCTCCGTAATGTAGAGCGGAAGATTTCCGTATCGTTCGCGCACCCACAGCAGGATGTCGGTGAGCCCCTGCGGAAAGACCTCCCAGTCCGTGGTGGTGTAGACGGCGCGCTCGCGGTTTTCGACGCGGACGGCCCGCTCGATGATCTGGTTCGGATCGAACCGCGTGATGCCGCGCTTGTAGTAATTGATGCCGATGAAATCGATCGGCTGGCTGATCAGCGGAAAATCTTCGTCCGGAAAATCGGGCCACGCTTCGCCGTACATGTCCGGAAACTCGGAGGGATACGATCCGAAGAAGATCGGATCGAGATATTGGCGGTTCATATAGGCGTCGGCGCGCGCGAGCGCCTCACGGTCGTCGTTCGAGCCGGACGCCGGATATTTCGGCTCGAGATTGACGACGATGCCGATCTGTCCTTTGCCGATCTCGCGATACGCCTGCACCGCGGCGCCGTGCGCGCGGAGAAGGTTGTGCGCGGCGATCGGCGTCTCGAACAGATTGCGATGACCGGGTGCGAGCGGACCGTGCAGGTATCCGCCGTCGGTGACGACCCACGGCTCGTTGAGCGTGGCCCAGATCGGCCGGCGATCGTCGAGCGCGCGAAACACAACGGCCGCATACTCGGCGAACCATCGCGCCACATTTCGATTGAGCCAGCCTCCGCGATCGTCGAGCGCAGCGGGCAGGTCCCAGTGAAACAGAGTGATCAGCGGCTGGATGTTCGCGGCGCGCAGCGCGTCGACGAGACGCCGGTAGAAATCGAGGCCCTTTTCGTTGACGCGGCCCTTGCCGTCCGGAAAGACGCGGCTCCACGCGATGCTGAACCGGTACGAAGTCAAGCCGAGCTCGCGCATCAGTGCGATGTCCGCCTCGTAGCGATGGTAGTGATCGCACGCGACGTCGCCGTTTTCGTCGTTGGCCACGCGCCCCGGTGTGTGACTGAAGCGATGCCAGATGCTCGGGCCTGCTCCGTCGGCAAGCGGCGAGCCTTCGACCTGATAGGCGGACGTCGCCGCGCCCCAGAGGAATCCGGCGGGAAAGAGATTGGCTTCCGTCATGCTCGGGCGCTTAGTTTATGCCGAGCGCGGGGAGCCATCCGGGGCGAAGCGGCGATGAGCGCCTCCTCGCCGCTGAGGGCTGCCCTGGCGAAGCCGGCGGGCGGCTCGGGATAAACTGCACGGCGATGGCGCGTGTGGCGCTCGCCGGCGTTCGCAAAGTCTACGATACCGGTTCCGTCGCGGTCGAGAACGCAACCTTCGAGATCGCCGATGGCGAGCTCATGGTTCTGGTCGGCCCCTCGGGCTGCGGCAAGAGCACGCTGCTGCGCATGATCGCCGGCCTCGAGACGATCTCCGCGGGCACGATCACGATCGGCGACCGCGTCGTCAACGACGTCTCGCCCAAGCAGCGCGACATCGCGATGGTCTTTCAGAACTATGCGCTCTACCCCCACATGTCGGTCTACGAGAACATGGCCTTCGGCCTGAAGCTGCGCCGCGTGTCGAAGCAGGAGACGGACGACCGGGTCCGCCGGGCCGCGGCGATGCTCGGCATCGAGCGCGTCCTCGATCGCAAGCCGAAGCAGCTCTCCGGCGGACAGCGTCAGCGTGTTGCGTTAGGCCGCGCGCTCGTGCGCGAGCCGGCGGCGTTTCTCCTCGACGAGCCGCTTTCAAACCTCGATGCGAAACTGCGGCTGCAGACGCGCGCCGAGATCGCGCGGCTTCATCAGCAGCTGCGCGCGACGATGATCTACGTCACTCACGACCAGATCGAAGCCATGACCCTGGGCGACCGCATCGTGGTGCTCGACGCCGGGAAAATCCAGCAGATCGACACGCCGCTCAATCTTTATCGCGAGCCGGCCAACCGCTTCGTCGCCGGATTCATCGGCAGCCCGCCGATGAATTTTCTCGAAGGCGTGCGGCCCGGCGTCGTCGTCGGCATCCGTCCCGAACACATCACGATCGGCAGCGGTCAGCCGTACACGCTCGATCTCGTTGAGCCGATCGGCAACGAGATGTTCGTGTACGCGAGCGCGAACGGACATCACGTCGTGGCGCGCGTGCCGCCGCAGGAGCTGCCGCCGATCGGCGCGAAGATCGAGTTGAAGTTCGATGCCGCACACCTGCACTACTTCGATGCCGCAACGGGAGCGCGCGTCCGGAGCACCGCGCAGTGATGGTTGCCGCCTTCGTTCTGCTTGCGATCGTCTGGCAGCCCTCGGCCGGACACACGCAGATTCCGATCTGGCCGGGAGCGCCCCCCG
>DATIZY010000312.1:0-4088 GCA_035516895.1 Thermoanaerobaculia bacterium
TCACCGCTCACCGCTCACCGCTCACCGCTCCCGCTCACCGCTTACGCTTATTCATCGCTCATCGCTCATCGCTCATCGTTCATCGCTCATCGTTCATCGCTCATCGTTCATCGTTCATCATTGATGATTCATCCTTCATCCTTCATCCTTCATCCTTGTCGAGAATCGCGCCGATCCAGCTCTCCGGCACGCGAATCGTGCCCAGCGTCTCCACCTGCTTGACCGTGCCGTGATCGTCGGAGCCGCCGGTCAGAATTTTTCCGCGAAATCGCGCGACGTTCGCATACTTCTCGCGCCACTGCGGATCGACGTCGGGATGCAGCACTTCGATTCCGTCGATCCCGGCATCGAGCAGGACGGGCACGATCTCTTCGTGGCGCGGGTAGAGCGTCGGATGGGCGATCGACATGAGGCCGCCGGCGGAATGAAACAGCGCAACGGCCTCGTCGACGCGGAAGCGCTCCTTCGGCACGTACGCCGGCTTTCCCGCGCCTAACAATCTGTCGAACGCCTCGGAGACCGAGGCGACGCAGGCCCGCTCGACGAGCGCGCGCGCGACATGCGGGCGTCCGACGGAGCCGCCCGCGGCGAGCTGCTCCACGCGATTCGCATCGATGTCGTAGCCGAGGGATCGGAGGCGCTCGACGATGCGGCGGCCGCGCATCTGTCGCGTGTCCCGAAATTGTGCCAGGCGCCGCTCGATCCGCTCATCGAGCGGATCGAATGCGTAGGCCAGGATGTGCACGTCGATCGATTCGTGCTCGCACGAGAGCTCGACGCCGGGAATCAATGTGACGCCGCGTTCGTCCGCGTACGATTTGATCTCGAAGAACGCCGCGAGGTTGTCGTGATCGCTGATCGAGACGATCTCGATGCCCGCCGCGCGCGCCACATCGATGACTTCGCGCGGCGAGCGTGTGCCGTCGGAATGGTAGGTGTGGGTATGTAAGTCGGCGAAACGCATGGGCGGGCGGCTCGCTGCTCGCCGCTCGCTCTCAGACGGCCTTGGAGGCTTTCTTCAGCTTCTTCGATCCGGCCGCGAGCGCGTCCTTCAGGATCTCGCGGCCCTTTTCTTCGGCGGCCTCGGCGAGATCTTCCGCCGCGCGTTTTGCTTTTTTCACATAGGGCTTCGCGGCCTTCTGCATCGCCTTGATCTTGGGCGCCGCGGCCTTCTGCACCTTCTTCGCGACTTTCTTCGCGGTCTTCTTGATCTCTTTGGCTTTCACGGAACGTCCTCCTACTTTGAGGTGAAAGAGGATAGCAGGAATCACGCCGCCCTCATTCCGACGCGCAGCGCCGAACAGGAGCGTGCTCTCGCGCCGGGCGTCCGCGCCGGTTGCGGAGGTCATTCCGAGCGAGCGTAGCGAGGAGCCGGTGTGGCTGGGTGGCGAACAAATGCGCGTTCTCGCGCCGCCCGCCCGCACGGCTCCCTCGCTACGCTCGGGATGACATGCGAGTCAGATTGTTGCCGCTTCGGCCGGCGCGAGGCCTTCGATCACGTTTTCACACCGCGCGCAAAGGCCGCCGTCATTCGCGACTTCCTCACGATACTGCCAGCAGCGTCCGCACTTTTTTCCGCGCGCCGGCGACATCGTCACCTCGATGGTGCCGAGGCCGGGGATGTCGACGACGTCGCCTGCTTCGTCGGACGGCGGCCGGAAATCGACGTGCGAGACGATGAAGAACTTCGCGAGATCGATTTCGAGATCGCCGGTGAGCGCCTTCGGCGAGAAGTCGCCGTGCAGCTGGATGTCCGCTTCGAGCGACTGGCCGATCTGCTGCGCGGCGCGTGCGCGCTCGAGCACCTTCGAAACCATTTCGCGCAGGACGAACAGGCGGTCCCACGCCGCGGCGTCCACTCCCGCCTCGGGCAATCGCGGCATGTCCGTGAGGTGCACCGACGCTTCCTTCGCGCCGGGCATCGCCTCGTACGTTTCATCGGCCGTGAACGAGAGGATCGGAGCAAGCACGCCGACGAGGCCGCAGAGGATGTGGAACATCGCCGTCTGAGCCGATCGGCGCTCGATCGATTTGGGCGCCTCGCAGTACATCGTGTCTTTGGAGACGTCGACGTAGATCGCGGAGAGCTCGACCGAAACGAAATCGAGGACGCGGTGGTAAACGACGTGGAACTCGTACTCCTCGTAGGCTTGGCGGCAGCGATCGACGACTTCCGCCGCGCGCGTGAGCGCCCACGAGTCGATGTCGCGCATCTCGGCGATCGGCACGGCGTCGCGGTCGGGGTCGAAATCGTAGAGATTCGAGAGCAGATACCGCAGACCCGAGTTTCGGATTTTCTTGTACGACTCCGCGGCGCGGCCGAGGATGCCCTTGCCGTAGACGACGTCGTCGCGGTAATCGACCATCGAGACCCAGAGGCGGAGGATGTCGGCGCCGCTGTCGCGAATGACTTCCTGCGGCGACACTCCGGTGCCGCGCGACTTCGACATCTTCTCGCCCGATTCGTTGACGATGAATCCGCAGGTGACGACCTGTTTGTACGGCGCGGCGCCTTCGATGCCGGTGCCGACGAGTAGTGAGGACTGAAACCACCCGCGATGCTGATCGTGCCCTTCGAGATACACGGCGGCGGGCCAGGTCAGCTCCGAACGCGTTTTCAGCACGGCGATGCTCGAGCAGCCGGAGTCGAACCAGACGTCGAGGATGTCGGTCTCTTTGCGGAATGTCCTGTTGCCGCACGCGCACGCGAAATCGGGCGTGAGGAAATCGCCCACCGGACGCTCGAACCACGCGTCGGCACCTTCGTTTCGGAAGACCTCCACGACCCGCGCGAAGAATTCTTTCGAAGTCACCGGCTCGCCGCATTTCTCGCAATAGAGAACGGTGATCGGAACACCCCACAGCCTCTGACGCGAGATGCACCAGTCGGGGCGGTTCTCGATCATGCCGGCGAGGCGATCCTCGCCCCACGGCGGGAACCATTTCACTTTGTGGATCTCATCGAGAGCGCGCTGGCGCAAGCTTGCGGCGAGCGGCGCGCGGCGAGCGGGAGAAGAAGCGCCGGCCTCTTCGCCGCTCGCTGTTTGCTGCTCGCCATCCATGGCGATGAACCACTGCTCGGTCGCGCGGAAGATCACCGGATTCTTGCAGCGCCAGCAATGCGGGTACGAGTGTGTGAGCGTTTCGGCGAGCAGCAGCGCACCGCGCTCGCGAAGGAGCTCGATGATCTGCGGATTCGCTTTGAAGATCTGCACGCCGGCGAACTCGGGGACGTCGTCGGCGAACTCGCCGCGTCCGTTGACCGGTGTGTAGATATCGAGGTTGTAGCGTTTGCCGGTGTTGAAGTCGTCGGCGCCGTGGCCGGGCGCGGTGTGCACGAGTCCCGTGCCGGCGTCGAGCGTCACGTACTCGCCGAGCACGAAGACGCCTTCGCGCGGCAGCCATGCGTGGCGGTACTTCAGATACTCGAACGCGGATCCTTTGAAGACTTTGACCACGCGGTAATCGTTCCAGCCGAACTTCCGCGCGACCTCGTTCACGAGCTCGCTGGCGATGATCGAGTTGGTGCCGTCGTGCTCGACGATCGAGTATTCGAAATCGGGTTTGACGGCGATCGCCAGATTTGCCGGCAGCGTCCACGGCGTCGTCGTCCAGATCACCGCGTAGGCGGGCTTTTCCACGGGCAGATCGAGGCTCCTCACCGAATCGTCCGTCAGGCGGAAGCGGACGTAGATCGACGGCGACGTGTGGTCGCTGTACTCCACTTCCGCTTCGGCGAGCGCGCTCTGGTCGTACCAGCACCACAGAATCGGTTTGAGGCCTTTGTAGACCCTTCCCGTTTCCATGAAGCGGCCGAGCGACTCGGCGATCGTCGCCTCGTAGTCGAACGCCATCGTCTCGTACGGATGAAACCAGTCGCCGAGGACGCCGAGGCGAATGAAGTCCTGGCGCTGGAGGTCGACGAACTTCGCGGCGAATTCGCGGCACGCGCGGCGGAAGTCGGCGGCCGACATCTGATGGCGCTTCGGGCCGAGCTCTTTGCGGACCTCGTGCTCGATGGGCAGTCCGTGACAGTCCCAGCCGGGAACGTACGGCGAGTCGTAGCCGAGCATCGTGCGCGACTTCAC
>DATIZY010000313.1:0-12641 GCA_035516895.1 Thermoanaerobaculia bacterium
TGTGGAAAAAGCACAACGGAAGCTCTGACCCCCTAGGAGACGCGGAGGGGGAAGGGATGCTCGACGACGCCGCCCTGCTTCAGATGCGAGGCCACGACAATCTTCCACGCGGTCGCCTCAGCCGGAGGCGACTTCGGGATGTGAATCTGCACCACGCGGCTCATGGGCTCGTCGGAGCGCGGCCTGAGGCGCAGAATCTCCTCCTCGTAGCAGCGAGTCACGCTCACGCGCGTGTCGCGGAAGTTCGAGATGTCCGTCGCCGAGCTCACCGGGCATTCTCCGATCAGCTTCACTCCCATCTCCGCCACGGGCCCCGGACGCGGCTCGAGCACCAGCACTTTCGCCGACTCGCCGTACGCGAGTGAGGAATGATCGATCTTGACGATCGGAACTCCCGCCGTCATGTCGCGCCACGACATGACGATGCCGCACAGCGCGGCGAAGACGATGATGCCGCTGACTCCGAACAGCATCCACGGCAGACGCGGCGCATATTGCCACGCGGCGATCACTGCCGCGCTGCAGCCGGCGGTGTACGCCACGCGCGCGACGAACGTGATCCAAAGAGAGGGCCGCCGAGTGAGGCGGATCATGCAGCCATTCTAAGGATCAGATGTGGGTCGCCGCTGTGAGCGCGCCCACACTCTGGGCCACTTCCGCATCTCCCGCACGCACGTGCTCCTGCGGATGCGCCAGGAAGTAGCCCTGCAGCAGATCGATTCCCAGCTCCCGGCACGCCTCGTACTCCTCGGTCGTCTCGATTCCCTCTGCGATGGTTTTGGCGTTGATCTTCCCGGCGAGCTCGACCAGCATCCGCACGAGGTCCTGCTTGATCGGCTCACGCGCCAGCGTGGAGACGAGGCCCTTCGTGACCTTGAGGTAGTCCGGCGCGAGCGCGGCGATCGCTTCGAGCGAGGCGTAGCCCGAGCCGGCATCGTCGATCGCCACCTCGATCCCTTTGCTGCGGAATTCGTCGAGCAGCCGCCGGAAACTGTGGTAGTCCTCGATCGCGGCGCGCTCGGTGAGCTCGAATACGAAATGCCCGCGATGCTCGGAGAAGAACGACACGACCTCGTGGATGCGGAACTCCGACTGCGCGAACATCTCGCCTTCCACGTTCAGCAGAAACTTGCGATTGGTGAGGTCGAAGGATCGCAGCCGCCGCAGCGCGCACTCGAGCGACACCGCTTCGAGTCCCCACGCGAGGTTCGTCTCGCGCGCGAACGAGAAGAGCATGTCGGAGTTGCGGAACGACGAATTCGCCGGACCGCGCGTGAGGATCTCATACCCGAAGATCGTGAGCTCCTTCGCCGCGACGATCGGCTGAAAGAGCGTCGTGACGCGCCGGCGGCGGATGATGTCGCGCAGCTCGCGCGCGAGCTGCTTCTTCCGCTGCTGCTCGGCGTCGCGCACCGCATCGGACGCCATCTGGATGCCCTGATAGATCTGCCGCTCGAGCCGGATCTGCGGCCGGTAGTCGATGCGCGCGACGCCGACGAAGAATCCGATCTGCCCCTGCTGCATCGCCGGAAAGCGCGTGCGCATCGCCTCGATCAACTTCACGCGCAGGTCGTTGGCCATCGTGTCGAACGCGCTCTCCTGCCGGAGATCGCTGCCGCGCGTTTCGAAGAAGATGAAAAAACTCGATCCGCCGCGAAGGTTCGCGGAGACGATCGACTCCGGAAATCTCGCGCGCGCTTCCTCGCCGATCGCCTCGGCCGCGCGCTTCACGAACTCGTCGAAGAACGCCCAGCCGTACTCGGCTTCGATCGCTTCGAACTGCTCGATGTCGAGGTAGACGATGCCGATCTCGCCCTGCTCGATGAGTATCTCTTTCAGCCGGTCGAGGACCATCGGCACCGTCGGCAGGCCGGTGGCCCGGTCGATGAGCAGCGCATCCGCCGAGCGCTGCGCCGGCGCCTCGGATGCGTTCGCGGCCGCGGCCTTTCCGCGCTCGACGAGCGCCGCGACGCGTTTCACGACCTGATCGCGATTGAACGGCTTGACGAGGTAGTCGTCGGCGCCGAGCTGCAGTCCCGTGAGACGGTCTTTGACGTCGCCGCGTCCGGTGACGAGCACGACCGCGATCTGCGACGTCCGCTGCATCGCCTTCAGCGCCTGGCACACTTCCCAGCCGCTGCGCTTCGGCATCATCACGTCGAGAAGGACGACGGCAGGCAGCCGCGTCTGCGCGATCGCCAGCGCTTCCTCGCCGTCTTTCGCCTGCACGAAATCCACGTCGAGGGGCCGGAGGTAGATCTTCAGGAGCTGAACGACGTCGTCGTCATCGTCGGCGATCAGCACCAGCGGACGATCGCTCATGGCTGGCTCATCCTGTTGCGGAAAGCGGGCCAGAAACTACGCAATGGCGCCGCTCACCGACTGCTGAACGACACGCTCCACTTCCGTCGGGTTGAGCGGTTTGTAAATGACGCCGGAGACCAGCTCGCGGTCGGCCACGCTGAGAGACTGGTCCTTGACCCCGGTGACGATGAAAATGCGCGGCTGCTTCGTCTTCGACCGACGCAGCCAGTCGATGACGCCCCAGCCGTCGATGCGCGGCATCAGCAGATCGAGAAAGACGAGCGTGTACTCGTGCGCTTTCAATTGTTTGACGGCGTCGGCCCCGTTCGCCGCCTCGTCGAACGCGATTCGCCGCTGGCCGAGGATGTTGGCGATGAGATAGCGCGTCACGGGATCATCGTCGGCGATGAGAGCGCGCTGACCCGGAATCGGCGTCTCCGCCGGCTGAGGCGCGCTCGGCAGCGCGACGGTGGGCGAATCGACTTTCGGCGGCTTCTGCGCCGGTTTGGCCGCCGGGGCCTGCTTGAAATCGACTTTCGCCAGGGCGTCGAGCATTTCCCCGGCGCTGCCGAACCTGCGCTCCGGTTTTTTCTGCAGAGCGCGGTTGACGATCTCGGCCAGCGACGGCGGAACTTTCGGCACCACATGCGAGACGTCGAGCGGCTCCTGCATGATGATGTTCATCATCGTCTCGGTGACCGACTCCCCTTCGAACGGCCGCTTGCCCGCAAGCGCCTCGTACAGCACGACGCCTACCGAGAAGAGGTCGCTGCGCACGTCGACCGGCCGGCCGAGGGCCTGCTCGGGCGACATATAAAAAGGAGTGCCGACGATGAGGCCGGCTTGCGTGATGGTCGGAGTCTGGCCCGTCGATGTGATCTGCTTCGCGATGCCGAAGTCGAGCACTTTCACGCCGCGTTTGCCGACGACGATGTTGTCCGGCTTGATGTCGCGATGGACGATGCCTTTGTCGTGCGCTTCGGCGAGGGCTTCGGCCACCTGCCGGATGATGCGCACGGCCTCGACCGGCTCGAGCGCGCCGCGAGCGAGCACAGCCGCGAGCGACTCGCCTTCGACGAGCTCCATCGCGATGAAGAGTTTGTCGGCCTCCTGCTCGATCGAGTAGATCGTGGCGATGTTCGGATGATTGAGCTGCGCGATGGTGCGCGCTTCGCGAAGAAACCGCGCCTTCCACTCCGGGTCGTTCGCGATGCGTTCCGACAAGATCTTGATCGCCACCGGACGCAGCAGCCGCGTATCCTCCGCGCGCCACACCTCACCCATGCCTCCGGCACCGAGGCGATCGATCAAACGATAGGAACCGAGGTGTTCAGACGACATTCGATGTTGGACCCGCGGAGAATAGCAAACGGTTCACTCCGGTGTGGAAGTAACTAAGGCTCTGTGGAATCGGATGATTGTGACAGCGCGCGCAACGCGTGATCGAGCTCCGACGCCAGCCGTTCGACGATCTCGCCGATTCCCCCCATGTTGTTCTGCCGGGCGTTGGACTCGATCGATGCACACAAAGAGTACATCCTCGACGCGCCGATATTCCCCGAGCTGCTTTTGAGCGCATGGGCCGCACGACCGACGGTCTCGGCGTCGCCGCGTGCGGCGGCGTCGCGAAGCTCGTGAATGCGCAGCACCGCGTCCTCGCGAAAGAGGCCGGTGATGTCGCGCATGAACGACGGATTCGCGCGGGCGAGCTGCTGCAGGCCGGCGATTTTCTCGCGATCGACGATCTCCTCGCGCGTGCCGAGCCAGCGCACGAGCGTGGCGTTGAGGCGCTGCGTACTCACCGGCTTCGCGAGGTAATCGTCCATGCCGGCGGCGAGGCATTTCTCGCGCTCGCCGTCCATGGTGTGCGCGGTCATCGCCACGATCGGAACCCGCCGCGTTTTGTTGCCGAGCTGACGGATCGCGCGCGCGACCTGGTAGCCGTCGATGTCGGGCATCTGGCAGTCGAGCAGGATCAGATCGTAGTCGCGGTCGTGCACGGCACGAATCGCTTCGGTGCCGTCGTTCGCCACGTCCGATTCGTAACCGAGCACCTTCAGCTGACCGACGGCAACCTTCTGATTGATGATGTTGTCCTCGACAACGAGGATCTTTCGTGCCTTGTCTCCTGTGTGCGGGCCGGCTTCGGCCGGCCGGCTGAAGTCGGCCGCCACACGCTCCACCTTCGCCACATTCGCGAGGGCGGCGATCAGGAGAGCGCGACGCACCGGCTTCATCACAAACGTGTCGATCCGCTCGGCATTGAAGAAATCGATGTCGCTCCTTCGCTTGCCGATCGAAGTGACGAGGATGATCGGCGTCTTCTCGATCGCCGGATCGGCGCGGATCGCGCGCGCGACCGTGATCCCGTCGCTTCCGTCGAGCTGCATCTCCAGCACCACCGCCGCGAAGGGCTTCCCGTCCGCCGCGGCGCCGCGCAGCGCGCCGAGTGCGGCGTCCGGCGTCGCCGCCTCCTCGACATCGACCGATGACGACGCGAGATGCCGCCGCAGCACGAGCCGGTTCACCTCGTTCGAATCGAGAATCAGAACGCGGATGCCGGCAAGCGCGCTGCGATGCGAAACGATCGCACGCTCGTCCTTCGTGAAGGCCGCCGTGAACCAGAACGTCGAACCTTCGCCCGGCGAGCTCGCCACGCCGATCCGCCCGCCCATCATGTCGACCAGCTGCTTCGAGATCGCCAGTCCGAGCCCGGTGCCGCCGAAGCGGCGCGTCGTCGATCCGTCCGCCTGCACGAACGGCGTGAACAGGCGATGCTGATCGGCCTCGGTGATGCCGATGCCGGTATCGTTGATCAAGAACCAGAGCTGCGCTTTGTCGCCGTCGTCCTGTTCGCGCATCACCGAGAGGTTCACTTCGCCCCCTTCGGTGAACTTCACGGCATTGCCGACGAGATTGAGCAGCACCTGTCTGAGCCGCATCGCATCGCCGCGAAGATGACGATGGACATCGGGATAAATCACCGCGCGGAACTTGAGCCCCTTCGCCGTCGCGCGTTCGGCGAAGATGTCGGTGATGCCGTCGATCAATTCGTCGAGGTCGAAGTCGGTCGTTTGAATCGACAGCTTGCCGGCCTCGATCTTCGACAGATCGAGGATGTCGTCCACGAGCCGCAGCATCGCCTCGGCGCTGCTGCGAATCGTCAGCGCGATGTCGCGCTGCTCCGCGCTCAGCCGGCTCGCGAGAAGCACATCGGCCATTCCGATCACACCGTTCATCGGCGTCCGGATCTCGTGGCTCATGTTCGCGAGGAATTCCGATTTGATCCGCGCCGAAGCCAGCGCGGAATCGCGCGCTTCGGCGAGCTCGATCTCCATCCGCTTGCGCTCGGAGATATCGCGCGCCACGGCCTGAAAACCGAGGATCCATTCGCCGGTGCGAATGGTCTGGACGTTCTGTCCCATCCACACGACCGTGCGATCTTTCGCCAGCACCGGAAACTCGTAGTACGTATTCGAGGTCTTCGTGCGGAACTGCAGGACGTAAAACGCCTCGACGACCTCGCGATGATCGGGCGCGACGAGATCGAGATAGTGCTTGCCGATCAGCTCCGGCTCGGTGTAGCCGAGGACTTTGCGGACGGTCGGATTCACGTAGGTGAAGTGCCCGTGCGCGTCGCAGCGATAGATGATGTCGCTCGCGTTCTCGACGAGCTGCCGGTAGCGCTCGCGCGTCTCGCGCAGCTCCTCCTGCGCGCGCCTGCGATCGGTGATGTCCTCGACGATTCCTTCGTACGAGACGATCTCGCCCGCTTCGCTGCGGGTCGCGGTCGCGTACTGAATGACATGAATCGTCGAGCCGTCGCGGCGGCGCCAGGAGCTCTCGAAACCGCGCAGCTCGCCGCGGTCCTGCACCATCTTTCTGAAGACGATCTGCTGCTGCCGCGTCGCGTGATCGCGATCGAAATTCACTTTCGAAAGGTCCTCGACCGGCCCGTATCCGAGGATCGCGCGCAGCGCCGGGTTCATCAGCCGGAACGTCCCGTCGGGCGTGATGCTGTAGACACCGACCGGCACGCTCTCGACGAGCTGCCGGTACGCGCGCTCGGCACGCGCCGCCTCGGTCACATCGTGAAAGGCGGCGACGGAGCCGATGATCTTGCCGGCGTCGTCGAGGAGCGGCGATGCGGCGACGTCGATGATCACGGTGCGATCCGGCCCGCGCACCTCCATGTCCATCACGTGGACGCGCTCGCCTCGAAGCGCGCGCATCGACGGCAGCCGCTCGGGCGGGTACGGCTCGTCCGTTCCGCTGATGTACGCGCGCACGTTGGAGGAACGCCCTTCCGCGGTCGTGCCCGGATCGACGCGGCGGCCGAGAATCTCCGCGGCGGCGCTGTTCGAGTAGAGCTGACGCCCATCGGCGGCGACGACGAAAACGCCGACCGGCAGGATGTCGAGGAGTGCGAACGAACGCGCATCGCCCGGCAGCAGCGAGCGCACGAGCTCCGCCACGTCCGGCGTGCGATTGGAATCACTCATGGGAGCGCTCGTTGCATTTTACCGTTCACGAGTCGAAAAGGACTCAGGACGGACTGAAGGAGTCAGGATTCAGGACTTAGGACTTAGGACTTAGGACTTAGTCACACCCGCCCATCCTTCGCCGTCTTCTCGACTCAGGATGACAGCAGGGATGGGAAGGGGGGACTCAGTCCTCACTCCTCACTCCTCAGTCCTCACTCCTCAGTCCTCAGTCCTCAGTCCTCAGACCTCAGTCCTCAGTCCTCGGTCCTCACTCCTCGGTACTAAGTCCTAAGTCCTGAGTCCTAAGTCCTAAGTCGGTCCTTTACAATGCTCCGCCATGCAGCAGCCCGAACCCAACAAGATCATCTACTCGATGGTCGGCGTCTCGAAGTTTCACGGAAAGAAGCAGGTCCTCAAGGACATCTACCTCTCGTATTTTTACGGCGCGAAGATCGGCGTCATCGGCCTCAATGGATCGGGCAAGAGCTCGCTGCTTCGCATCCTCGCCGGCGCCGACAAAGATTTTCTCGGCGAGACCGTTCTGTCGCCGGGCTACACGGTCGGGTTGCTCGAGCAGGAGCCCCAGCTCGATCCGAACAGGACGGTGAAGCAGATCGTCGAGGAAGGCGTGCAGCCGGTCATCGATCTGTTGAAAGAGTTCGACGAGATCAACAACGCGTTCGCCGATCCCGACGCCGACATGGACAAGCTGCTCGAGCGGCAATCGAAAGTTCAGGACAAGCTCGATGCCGCCGGCGCGTGGGACCTCGACTCGAAGCTGGAGATGGCGATGGACGCGCTGCGATGCCCGCCGGGCGACGCGATGATCGCAACGCTCTCGGGCGGCGAGAAGCGCCGCGTCGCTCTATGCCGATTACTGCTACAGCAGCCCGATATCCTTCTTCTCGACGAGCCGACGAACCATCTCGACGCCGAATCGGTGGAGTGGCTGGAAAAACATCTGCAGCAATACGCCGGCACCGTCATCGCCGTGACGCACGACCGCTACTTCCTCGACAACGTCGCGGGATGGATCCTCGAGCTCGATCGCGGCCACGGCATTCCGTTCAAGGGCAACTATTCGTCGTGGCTCGAGCAGAAGAAGGAGCGGCTCGAGCACGAGGAGAAGTCGGAATCGCAGCGGCAGAAGACGCTCGAGCGCGAGCTGGAATGGATCCGCATGTCGCCGAAGGGCCGCCACGCGAAAGGCAAAGCGCGCATCACCGCGTACGAATCGCTGCTCAGTCAGGAAGCGCAGCAGAAGATTCAGGAGCTCGAGATTTACATTCCGCCCGGCCCCCGGCTCGGATCGGTGGTCATTGAAGCCGACGGCGTGCGCAAAGCGTACGGCGACAAACTGCTGATCGATGAGATGTCGTTCAAGCTGCCGCCGGGCGGAATCATCGGCGTGATCGGGCCGAACGGTGCCGGCAAGACGACGCTCTTTCGCATGATCGTCGGCGAGGAGAGGCCGGATGCCGGAACGATCCGCATCGGTGAAACGGTGAAGCTCGCCTACATCGATCAGAACCGTCCGCTCGCCGCGGACAAGACGATTTTCGAAGAGATCACCGGCGGCGGCGACATCGTGCAGCTCGGCACGCGCGAGATGCCGGCGCGCGCGTACGTCGCCCGCTTCGCGTTCTCCGGACAGGACCAGCAGAAAAAAGTCGGCACGCTTTCGGGCGGCGAGCGCAATCGCGTACACCTGGCGAAGGTGCTCAAGGAAGGCGCGAACGTGCTGCTGCTCGACGAGCCGACGAACGATCTCGATGTCAACACGCTGCGCGCGCTGGAAGATGCGCTCGAGGAGTTCGCCGGCTGCGCGATCGTCGTCTCACACGATCGCTGGTTCCTCGACCGCGTGGCAACGCACATCCTCGCATTCGAAGGCGACTCGCGCGTCGTGTGGTTCGACGGCAACTACTCCGAATACGAAGAAGACAAGCGCAAACGCCTCGGCGCCGAAGCCGCAGAGCCGCATCGCATTCACTATCGGCAGTTGACGCGATCGTGAGCGCAGGGCACGGCTGCGCCGTGCCGCACTCCTACTCCGCGCGACGCGGTCGTGCGCCACATCGATGGAAGCATCTCGCCGTTGACGCGTTCGTAACCGCGCGCGTTCAAGAATCCCTCCTCGTAAATCCGCATATTTGAACTGTATTCGCACAGTGAGATCGCTAAACGAGTTGCATTGCAGCGAATTAACTTTCGCTCAATGCGGCTGCAGGCGTGCACTGCAATGCGCAACGACACGTCCACAATCGAAGGTTCAGTAACAAAGGAGGAAGGATGAGAGTCCCGGCCCGGTATCTCACAACTGTATTCATCCTATGGGTCTTTGCTACAACAGCGTTCGCACAGACCACAGCGTCATTGACCGGCGAGGTGAAGACCGACGGCAAACCGCTGCCCGGCGTCACGGTCACAATCAGCTCGTCGAATTTGCAGGGGACGCGCACGGCGATCACCGGCGAAAACGGGGGCTATCAATTCTCCGGCCTGCCGCCGGGAGATTACAAGGTCACGTTCGAGCTCTCCGGCATGGCGGCCGTGACGAAGCACGCGCGGCTCGAGCTTTCGCAGACCGCTCGCGCCGACGCCGAATTGAAAGTCGCCGGCGTGAGCGAAGCGATCACCGTCACCGCCGCGACCCCGACGGTGCTCGAGACTCCCCAGGTCGCGTCGACGTTCACCGCGAAGCAGATCGAAGCGCTTCCGGTCGCGCGCACTCCGCTCGCGGCCGCGCTGCTCGCGCCCGGAGTCAACGCGAACACATTTTCGGGAAATCAATTCGTCATTTCAGGCAGCCCGGGTTACGACAACCTCGTCATGGTCAACGGCGTCGTCGTAACGGAGAACGTCCGCAGTCAGGTCCAGAACCTCTACATCGAAGATGCAGTGCAGGAGACGACGACGCTCACCGGCGCGATCTCCGCGGAGTACGGCCGCTTTACCGGCGGCGTCGTCAACTCGATCACGAAGTCCGGCGGCAACGTCTTCTCCGGATCGCTCCGCGACAGCCTCACGAATCCGTCGTGGACCGCGCTCACTCCGCTTGCGAGTCAGGCCAAACCGATCGACAAGACCAACAACGTCTACGAGGAAACGCTCGGCGGCTACTTCCTCAAAGACCGTCTGTGGTTCTTCGGCGCCGGACGTCAGGCCAAGGTCAGCGATCAGCAGTCGACCGTCGGCGTCAGCTCGACGTCGAATCCTTTCCGCAACCTCGCGGCGCTCAACTACACGCACTCCGACGATCAGAAGCGCTACGAAGGAAAGCTGACCGGGCAGATCGCCCCGAAGCATTCGATCGTCGCCTCGTATCTGAAAGTCAGCGAAAACGAAGGCAACAACGTCTTCCCGCCGGTCTACGACACGGCGAGCCTCGTGCAGCGCTCGCTGCCGAACGCGCTCTACTCGGCGCACTACAACGGCGTGCTCACGAACAACTTCCTGCTCGAAGGGCAGTACTCGCGCCGCACGTTCGCGTTCGTCAACAGCGGCTCGATCTACACCGATCTCGTGAAGGGCACGCTGCTGCTCGATCGCAGCAACGGCAACACGCGATTCAATTCGCCGACCTTCTGCGGAGTCTGCGCTCCCGAGACCCGCGACAACGGCGAATCCATCGTCAAGGGCAGCTACTATCTCAACACGCGAGAATTCGGGAACCACAACCTCGTCGGCGGTCTCGACAACTTCAAGGAGAAACGATTCGCGGAGAACCATCAGTCGGGCAGCGACTACCGTGTGTTCGTCACCACCGCGTTCTTCGATCAGAACGGCAACATCTATCCGCAGTTCAACCCGTCGAACACCTTCATCCGCTGGACGCCGATCTTCGTCGCCGGCCATCAGGACAAACAGCAGACGCAGTCGGCATTCGTCAACGACAAGTGGGACCTCAGCAGTCACTGGTCGTTCAATGTCGGATTCCGCTACGACAAGAACGACGCGGTCGATGCGAACGGCACCGTCGCCTCGAAGGACTCCGCGGTCAGCCCGCGACTCACAGCGATCTACGACATCCGAGGGAACGGGCGGCAGCGCGTGACGGTCGCGTACAACCAGTATGTGTCGCGCATCGTCGGCGCGAACGTCGGTGATCAGAACCAGTCTGCTGGCAACCCGGGCGCGATCGACTACAGCTACGGCGGCCCGATCATCAACCCCAACGACAATCCGACGCAGACCTCGATGGCCGACGCGATCACGCAGGCCTTCGCGTGGTTCGCCAGCCAGTGCGGCGGAATCGTCAACGGCACCATCGACGCGTCGAAGTGCCCGAACTCGCTGCTCTTCCCGGGCGGCGCCCGCAGCATTCCAGGATTTGTCGCGACGTACAACGGCCGCCTGAAATCGCCTTCGGTGGATGAGCTTTCGCTCGGCTACGGCATGCAGATCGGCGCGACCGGCTTCGCGAAGATCGATCTGATCAGCCGCAACTGGAAGAACTTCTACGCCGGCGAAGTCACCACCGGCACGCCGAAGGTCAACACCTCGCTCGGCATTCCGGTCGACGAGACCGTCGTCGTCAACACCGACGACATCAAGCGCACGTATCGCGGCATCCAGCTCCAGACGCAATGGCACCCGCGCCGCTGGAACCTCGGCATGAACTACACGTGGTCGAAGCTGCGCGGCAACGATGAAGGTGAAACGGGACCGAACGGTCCCGTCGTCAACACGCCGCTCTCGCTCTACTACCCCGAGTTCCAGGGCTACGCGCAGCGGCTGCCGGTCGGCTATCTGCTCGCCGATCAGCGCCACCGCGCCCGCGCGTGGGCCGGCTACGACCTCGGCTTCGGTCCGTTCGGAACGCTCAACATGTCCGTGTTGCAGAGCTATGACTCGGGCCGTCCGTATCCGACCGTGTTCTCGACGAACACGCGCACGTTCCCCGGCGCGCCGAGCGCTGCGGGCTACGTCGGCGGCGCACCGTCGACCGGCAACTACTACGTCTGCCGCGACTGCAACCGCTTCGCCGCGTCGAACAGCACCGATCTCGCGCTCAACTACGCGATCCCGGTTTCGCGCGCGCAGCTGTTCGTTCGCGCAGTCGTCACGAACGTCTTGAACAACCACGCGCTGTGCGGATGCGGAGTCGATTGGACAGGCAACGGCGCGACGATCGCAACGCCCGGCATCAGCACGACGGTTCTCAGCTCCGTCAACACGTCAACGCTGCAAGCGTTCAATCCGTTCACAACGAAGCCGGTCGAGGGAGTCAACTACCAGAAGGCGTCGAACTTCGGCCAGGCGACCTCGTTCTTCGCGTATCAGGCCTCGCGCACGTACGGGTTCTCGGTGGGCGCGCGGTTCTGATCCTCATTCATCGCAATGACGAGAAGCCCCGGCGGTTGCCGGGGCTTTTTTTTCACCGCGGGAGTTCGGTACGGCGCAGCCGTGCCCTACACGATGCGCGATGCCAAAGTATCGGCCTGCTTCGTCCCTTCTGGGTTCGGCACAAGCGAGTATGAGGTGTAGGGCACGGCTGCGCCGTGCCGAAATCCTCTTTGGTCTTCCGACGTCCGGTTGTCTGAACGCCGCCATTCGGAAAGCCGAATCCCGGACACACAGACATACGCACAAGTCATTGATTTCAAAGAGATCTCTTGCGGTAACCGGATGGCCACAGAAATGCTTCAAGCGGCTCAGCAACGCTTCCACGCAGCGCCAACCACTTTGAACTTCACCAGAGGAGGAGAAATGAAGGGCCGTTTCAAATACCTGTTTCTGTTATTGCTCCTAAGTATCCTCGCGGTAAGTGCCTTTGCACAAGGCGTGCAAACCGCGACCCTGCAGGGCACCGTGACGGATGCGTCCGGCTCGCCGCTGCCGGGCGTGACG
>DATIZY010000314.1:0-10947 GCA_035516895.1 Thermoanaerobaculia bacterium
GGACGACGTTTGCCGCGGACGAGACTTCGTCGTCCCTGTCGTGAATCTCCGTGTTCTCCGTTCCCTCTGTGGTGAAATACGCGAGTGTTGACAGTCGAAGGAGACCACGACGCCCGCGATCTGCGCTTCGCGATCGTCGCCAGCCGTTTCAACGACGAGTTCGTGGCGGGTCTGCTGTCCGGTGCGCTGGAGTGTCTGAAACGCCACGGCGCGGGCGAGAACGCGATCGCGATCTACCGTGTCCCCGGCGCGTTCGAGATCCCGCAGGCCGCGCACGCCATCGCCTCCGCGTTCGACGCCGTCGTCGCTCTCGGCTGCATCCTTCGCGGCGAGACGCCGCACTTCGAGTTCATTGCGAACCAGGTGACGACCGAGCTGTCGCGCATCGCGTGCGAGACGGGCGTACCGATCGCCTTCGGCGTGATCACGTGCGAGACGCTGCAGCAGGCGATCGATCGCTCATCGCCAGGGGCGGGAAACAAGGGTTGGGAAGCGGCGCTGGCCGCGATCGAAATGGCGCGCCTGTGGCGCGCGGTTCGCACCGTGAGGAAGTGACGATGGGCGCCCGCCGGAAAGCGCGCGAGCTCGCGCTGCAGATGCTCTACCAGTACGACATGTCCGGCAATCCGCCGGAGATGATCCTCTCCACGTTCGAGGAGCTGCAGAAGTCGAAGCCGAACACACGCGAGTTCGCGACGCGAGTGTTCACCGGCACGCTCGAGAACCTGCAGAAGATCGATGACATGATCACGAACCAGGCCGAGAACTGGCGCATCGAGCGGATGTCGGTCGTCGACCGCAACATCATCCGTCAGTCGATTTACGAATTTCTCTATGAAAATGAAACACCAAAATTAGTCATCATCGATGAGGCGATCGAGATCGCCAAGAAATTCGGCTCGCAGAAGTCGTCGCAGTTCATCAACGGAATCCTCGACGGAATTTTGAAACGGTACAATCTGGCCTCGTGAGCGAGCAGCGAGCAGCGAGCGGCGAGCGGCGCGTCCTTCCGCTCGCCGCTCGCCGCCGGCCGCTCGCCGCTCGCCGCCCGCCGCTCGCCGGCCGGGAGGGCGGCACGTGAGTCTGCTCGGCCGGCTCGAGGACCTCTCTCTCACCGACATCATCCAGATCGTCTATCTCGCGCGGCGCAGCGGCGTGCTCGAGGTCCTCAACTCCGGCGCGCGCCACACCGTGCTGTTCCGAAACGGCCTCGTCGTCAATACGTCATCGCCCGAGGTGCCCGATCTGATCACGTGGTTCGTGAACCGGGGGATCGTGAGCGGCGCGAACGAAGCGGTGACGCGCGAGCTGATCGCGGAAGGCATGCCGGCGGGCAGCGCCGTGCTGCAGGCGGGCATCCTGACGAAGGAGCAGCTGCGCGCCGCGGTGCGCGACCGCATCATCGACACGATCGCCCCGCTGCTTCAGTCGCGCGCCGGCGAATTCAATTTCCTGCTCTCGGACGATCTCGACGCGGCGGAGATCGAGTACGACCCCGACTTCGTGATCCGCGAGGGCGGCTTCACGCCGGCGAACGTTCTCGAGTTCGAAGGGGACAAGCTCAAGCCGCTGCACGATCTCGAGGAGTCGATGAAGAGCGGGAAGGCGGCGCTCAGCGGCGCGCGGAAGAACGCGGCGCAGTTCCGCGTCGCCGGCGGCCTGATGCAGATCGAATCGCCCGGCGCGGCGTATCGCAACGTCGTGCTGTTCGATCGCGACGCCATGACCCGGGTCGCGGCGAAGCGCGTCTTCACGGCGAAGCAGATGAAGATCGCGCAGTTCGGCACGATCGACGGCGCCCGCGAAGCGGTGAACGAGTTCTTCCGCTCGACCGCGTTCTTCATCACCTTTCTCGAAGTGACCGAGGAATCGACGGCGCTCTTGCAGTTCATCAAGCGAAAAAACGCGCGCCTGCCCGTCGTGATGGTCGACCGCGATCTCGATCTGCGGCGGCGGCACGAGCTGCTGCACGCCGGCGCGAATTTGTATCTGACCAAGCCCGCTGCCGCGCGCCTCCGGCCGGTGAGCGCCGATGAAGAGATCACGCTGTTCGCCGAAGAGATGGCGCTCTTCGCCGAGCGCGGCTTTGCGCAGTGGGAAGACACGGTGGGTCTCGACACGTCCGCCGGGCGACGGTTCTACCGCGAAGCCGAGAAGGAGCATCTCGAGCGGAGCTTCCAGCTTCTCAAGCAGCTGATCAACGAAATCTCCGATCCGCACGACCTGCGCGAGGTCGCGGCGACGATCCTCCGCTTCTCGGCCGAGTATCTCGACCGCGGCGTCGTGTTCGTCGTCGACGGCGATCAGTTCATCGGCATCGGCGGCTTCGGCGTCACCGGTGATGACGAGACGATGACCGACCGCGCGCGAAGGCTGCGCGTGCCGCGCGACGACGATTCGATCCTGGCCGAGGTGCTCGATTCCGGCGAGGCGCAGCGCGGACGAATGCGCCGCTCCCCCGCCAACCTCGCGCTCATCGAACACCTCGGCGACCGCTCGCCGACGGAGGTCGTGGCCCTGCCGATCATGCAGGGCAATCGAACGATTGGTATTCTGTACGGAGACAACGCCGAACATCGCGCGCCGATCGAGGACATCACCGGGCTCGAGATTTTTCTGTCGCAGGCCGGCTCCGCGTTCGAAAGCGCGGCCTCGGAGCGTGAACAATGAAGCCATTCCGGGCGCAGCGAGCAATCTTCCGAGGCGCGGAGATGCGGCCGGTTCGAGCCGAAACGGACTCCTCGCTCCACTCGGATTTTTTGCAATGAAGGTCCTGCTCGTCGAAGACTCCTCGTCCATGCGCTCGTATCTCGCGAACGCAATCGAGGACGGCACCGGCGACGAAGTGGAGATCGTCGAGGCGGCGAACGGATTCGAGGCGCTCAAGATGCTGCCGCATCACAAATTCGACGCGATCCTCACCGACATCAACATGCCCGACATCAACGGCCTCGAGCTGGTGAGCTTTCTCAAGAACCATCCGATCTACAAGGCGATCCCGATCATGGTGATCTCGACGGAGTCGACGTCCGAGGACCGGAAGCGTGCGGCGGCGCTCGGGGCGGAGGAGTATCTGGCGAAGCCGTTCACCGCGCCCGAGCTCGTCGACAAAGTGCGAAAGCTGCTGCGCGTGGCCTGACAGCGCTCCTGCTACCATCAATCTCATGCCCCACGACGACGATCGTCCGCGCGAAGAGTTCACCGGCGAGGCCGAAGAGCTTCTCGAAGCGCTGTCGTCGGGCGTGGGCGATCTCGAAGCGCAGGGCGCGAACGCGCGGCCGGAGCTCGTCAACAAAATCTTCCGCGACATCCATTCGCTCAAGGGTCTCGCCGGAATGCTCGGCTTCAGCGAGATCGCCGATCTCGCGCATACGCTCGAGGACATGCTCGACCGTCTGCGCATGGGACGGATCGCGATCAGCAAAGCGCTCATCGATCTGCTCGATGACGCCATCGACGTCCTCGCGCGTCTCATCGCGGGCAACGCAGCGGACGTGGATGCGCTGACGAAGCGCGTTCGCGATCTGACCGAAGCGCCGCAGCAGAACGAGGCCGGGGAGCTGTCCCGCCTCGCGCTCGACGAGCAGACGCGCAAATCGCTCACCGAATACGAGGAGCATCGGCTCGCCGAGAACCTGCGCGCCGGAAAGCGGGTCTACCTGGTGGAAGTGCGCTTCGAGTTTGCCGACTTCGATCAGAAGCTGCGCGCGCTCACTGCGAAGCTCAACGAATCGGGCGAAGTGATGTCCACGCTTCCCTCGGTCGATCCGAGCGGCACCGGCATCGGCTTTCGCCTGCTGTTCGGATCGACGATCGAGGAGAAGGCCGTGGCCGCGATCGCGGAAGACGCGAAGATTCGCGTGATCGGTGGAGCGGCGGTCGTGCCGGGCGGGACTGCCGACGACGGACGGACGGCCCGCCTCTCCACGGAAGAAGCCGAATTGTCGCTGCGGTCGGCGTCGTCGACCGTTCGCGTCGACATCGGCAAGCTCGACGCGCTGATGAACGTCATCGGCGAGCTGCATGTTCTCTCGCGGCGGCTCGAAAAAAATCGCGACGTCGCCCGCAAGCTCAACGAGCTGCAGAAACTCGCGATCGATCTGCGCATGGTGCCGGTCGGGCAGATCTACTCGCGCATTGCTCGCACCGTCCGGAAGCTCGCGCGCGAGCTGAACAAAGACATCGAGCTCGTGCTGCGGGGCGAGGAGACGGAGCTCGACAAGATGCTCGTCGAGGAGATCACGGATCCGCTGATGCACATCATCCGCAACGCGCTCGATCACGGCATCGAGAGCGCCGGGGAGCGCGCGGCCGCGGGGAAGGACGCGGAAGGGCGCATCACGCTCACGGCGTACCAGCGCGGCAACTCGGTCGTCATCGACGTCACCGACGACGGCAGAGGAATCGATCCGGAGAAGATCCGCCGCACGGCGACCGTCAAAGGCATCGAGCAGACGAAGGATCCGTTCGATCTGCTCTTCGTGCCGGGGTTTTCGACGGCAGGAGAAGTCAGCGAGATCTCCGGCCGCGGCGTCGGACTCGACGTCGTGAAGAAAAACATTCAGCAGCTCAAAGGCTCGATCGAAGTCCTCTCCGAGCCGGGCCGCGGTGCGACGTTCCGCATCGTGCTGCCGATCACGCTGGCGATCATCCAGGCGCTCGTCGTGCGCGCCTCGGGCGAACAGTTCGCGATTCCGCTGACGAGCGTCGCCGAGACGCTGCGCATCCAGGCGCGCGAGATCCAGACGGTCGAGTCGCGCGAAGTGCTCGCCGTGCGCGAGCTCACTCTGCCGCTCGTGCGGCTGGCCGACGCGTTCGGCCTCGATTCCGTGGAGGACACGCCCGAGCGGAAGTTCTTCGTCGTCGTGACCCGGTCGGGCGACAAGCTCGCCGGCATCATCGTCGACGCGATCGTGCGGCAGCAGGAGATCGTCATCAAATCGATCGGCGAGCGCCTCACGTCGACCCCCGGCATCGCCGGCGCGACCGAGATCGGCGAAGGAGAAATCGTGCTCGTCATCGATGTCGCTTCGCTCATGGAGGCGTCCGGAGGAAAGGCGCGGGAGAGGCGCGCGTTCGCATGAGCGATTTCAAATTTCAAATGAAAAATGAAAAATGAAAAACGGTAAGGAAGATTTTTAAAGCTGATTTTGAATTTCTCATTTGAAATTTGAAATTTTGAATTTCGATGTTCGAAGAATTCTTTGGATTCACCACGAAGCCCTTCTCCAAAACGCCCGATCCGTCCTTTCTCTACGAATCGGCGCAGCACAAGGAGGCGCTCGCCCGGCTGGAGTATGCCGTCGACGAGAAGGATCTGGCGGTTCTCGTCGGCGAGATCGGATCGGGAAAAACGACGCTCTCGCGCGCGCTGATCGACCGCATCGGCGATACGCGTCCGGTGATCCTGCTGATCAACCCGCGGCTCACGCCCAACCAGCTCCTCCGCGCGATCGCCACGGGCCTCGGCATTCAACCCTCGAAGTACCGAAGCGATCTGCTCGATCAGATCCACTCGAGGCTCGTCGAGCTGTACGAGAGCCGCCGCGAGCCGGTGCTGATCATCGACGAGGCGCAGCTCCTGCCGGGCAAGGCGACGTTCGACGAGATTCGTCTGCTGACGAACTTTCAGCTCGACGATCAGAATCTGCTGTCGGTGCTTCTCATCGCGCAGCCGGAGCTCGACTGGCGACTCGACCGGCCGGCCTACGCGCCGCTGCGGCAGCGCATCGGCATCCGTTACTCGCTCGGTCCGCTCGATCTCGACGACACGATCCGCTACATCGAGCATCGCATCTGCATCGCCGGCGCGGCGCGCAATCCATTCAGTCGTGCGGCGATGGAGGAGATCCATGCGCTCAGCGGCGGCATTCCGCGGCTGATCAACACGCTCGCGACGACGGCGCTGCTCGATGCCTTCGGCGACGACGCCACGCTCATCGAGCCGCCGCGCATCGCCTCCGCCGCGCGCGAGCATCGGATGGCAGCGCCGGCTTTATCCTGAGCGAGCGAAGGACAGCGATCAACATGCAACAGGGTCGGGGTCGCTCGGCATAAACTGAGACATGGTCGATCTGGCCAAGATTCGCAGGAAGGCGAAGGAACGCGAGCGGCGAGCGGCGAGCAGCGAGCGGGCGGTTGCAACTCCTGACGAAAGACTGCAGAAGTTCCTCGCCGAAGTCGGAACGCAACGATTTCCGGAAGAGGCGATCGTCGAGACGGCCGCCGATGAGATCGAGCTGCTGACCTTCATCCTCGGCGCCGAGCGGTACGCGATCGAGATCGACGACCTCATCGAGATCAGCGCCGCCCGCTCCGCCACGCGCGTGCCGAACGCCGCGCCGCACACGGTCGGCATCTTCTCGCTTCGCGGTTCGATCGTCACGATGCTCGACATTCGCGCAAAGCTCCGACAGACGCCGGCGGCGGGCGTCAAAGATCCGAGGATCATCGTCATTCGCGACGGGGCGGGCCTCGCCGGATTCGAGGTCGATCGCGTTTTGCGGCCCTCGAAAATCGACCGCGCCACGATCGAGCCGCAGCCTGTCGTCGCCGCGGCCGAGGAGAGCGAGTTCATTCGCGGAGTGATTCGGGGCGACAATTCGTTGACGATCGTTCTCGATTTGGCCAAGCTGTTGAGATAGTTGTCAGTTGTCAGTTGTCAGTTCTCGGGGCGGGCGGGACTGACAACGGACAACCGACAACGCGAAGCAACGATGAGTGCAAACCCCGAGCTGATCCAGCAGGCCCGCTCCGCGGACCCTGACATGCGCCAGAAGGCGGCGTATCTCGTGTCGCATTCGACCGACGCCGGCGATTTTCCGCTCATGTTCGAGCTCCTCGGCGACAAGGACTGGCGGGTGAGGAAGACGATCGTCGACGGTTTCGTACGCGATCCGCGCGGCGAGGTCATCGAGAAACTGCTCGATGCGCTCGGCGATCCCGAAAACGCCGGCCGCCGCAACTCGGCGACCGAGGCACTGGTGAGGATCGGGGATGCGACGGTGCCGGCGATCGTCGATCGTCTGCGGTCGAAGCCCGACGCAGACACGCGCCTCGCGCTCGTCAACCTTCTGGGCGATCTTCGAAGCGATGACGGATTCGACGTCCTGCGCGAGACTCTCGAGAACGAGCGGGACATCAACGTCGCATCGTCGATCATCTCTTCGCTTGGAAAGTTTCGCGATGCGGCGGCGATCCCGCACCTGCTGCGCGTTCTGAACCGCGACGACGTCTGGGTGAAGTTCCACGCGATCGAAGCGCTTGGCGAGATCGGCGATCGCGCGGCGCTGCCGTCGATCCTGCCGCTGTACGCCGAGAAATCGCTGCGCAAGCCGGTGCTCGAAGCGATCGGAAAAATCGGCGACGTCGGCACGGTCAATTTCCTGCTGCGCGTCATCGCCGAGGAGGAAAAGCTGAACGTGACGGCGCTGCGCGCGCTCGTGCGGATCGCCGAGGCGCCCCGTCCGCGGATCGTGGAGAAGAACGAGCGCGAGATGATCCGCCGCAGCTTTCGCGCCTCGTTCCCGAAATCGAAAGTCGACGAGCTGATCGATCAGGCGAAGTCGACGTCGAAGCGCGACGTCCGCTCGTTCATCCTCAAGTTCCTCGGCTGGTCCGGCGACGAGCGCGCGATTCCGGTGCTGCTGTCGTTTCTCGATCAGCCGGAGACCGCGGAGACCGCGGCGCAGGCGCTCATCGATTTCGGTCCGCTGGCGATTCCGCCGATTCTCGACGCGCTGCAGAACGCGCAGGAGGACGAGGTCGTCGCGCTGCTGCTTCGCGTGATCAATTCGGTGGGCAGCACCGAGTCGACGGCGGCGGTGCTGCCGTTCCTCGATCACGAGAATCCGATGATCCGCCGGCTGGCGATCGAAACGCTCGGCGAATTGATGCATCCCGCGCCGATGGACTATCTGCTGGCGAAGCTCGACGACTCCGACGTCGGCGCGCAGCAGGCCGCGGTCAATGCGGTGTCGGCGCTCGTCGGCGCGTTTCCGGAGACGAAGGCCGGTGTGCTGGGGAAGATCCGCAGGCTGCTGCAGTCGAAGTCCGTTCCGGCGAAGCTCAATTCGTTATCAATTTACGTAAGCATTCAAGGCGAAGGATATCCTGACGAATTATTGCTCGCGTCGAAGGACAGCGATCCGGCGATCCGCCAGAAGGCCGTGTCGCTCATGGGCAAGTTCAGCGAGAACCGCTTCGCCGATCAGCTGGTGCTTTCGCTCGCGGACGAATCGCCGTCGGTGCGCCACGCGGCGATCAACGCGATCGTGCGGCTGCGGCCGGGGAAAGGCGTCGCGCCGTTGATCACGTCGCTCGAGGACAGCGATGTGTGGATCCGCACCGCGGCGGCGCAGGCGCTCGGCGAGTACGGCGACGCGGCAGCCATCGAGCCGCTGATGCGGCATCTGGAAAGCGATCTGCCGCCGGTGCGCATTGCCGCGATCGAAGCGCTCGGAAAAAGCGGGCACGCGAGCGTGCGCACGGTGCTGTTCCGCTGCACGACCGATCCGGACATCGAGATCCGCCGCGCGGCGGTGCTCGCGCTGGCGCGCGTGCCGGGGGAGGACGTGTTCCGGCGGCTGCTCGACTCGATGAGCGACCACGACTGGCGGATCCGCGCCGCCGCCGCCGCGGCCCTCGGCATCCGCGGCGACGCGAAGGCGCTTCCGGCGCTGCATCGCGCGCTCGACGATTCCGACACGTACGTGCAGGAATCGGCGGTGCTCGCGCTCGACAAGATGGCCGACCGCTCGTCGTTTGGGCACCTCCTCGAAGCGCTGGAAAATCCCAGCATCCTCGACGAGATCGCCGATGTTCTCATCCACCACAAGAACCTCTACCGCGATCAGCTCGAGGAGGCGTGGCGGACCGCGGACAGCCGGCGCGAAGCGATCATCGCGGCGATCCTGTCGGCGATGAAGGAACAAACATGAGTGTCATCCCGAGCGTAGCGAGGGACCGGTGCCGGCGGGTGGTGCCCGAAGCGGAGTGTGGGCAGCGTCCTCCCGCACAGGTGCCTCGCTGACGCCCGGGATGGCACGACCGCGCCATGTCTCCCTTCGACTTCGCCTTCAACCATCATCTGGAGCTTCCGGACGATGTCTTCCGTCTGTTGCGCGACGCGATCTACCGGCGCACGGGCATCTGGTTTGGCGACACGTCGAAGTATCTGTTGCAGAAGCGGCTGTCGCCGCGCGCGCGCGAGCTGAATTTCGAGTCGTTCCAGAAGTACTACTACTTCCTGCAATACGACGCGCGCGCCGAGACGGAGTTCGACGAGATTTTCGACCTGGTGACGACGAAGGAGACCTATTTTTTCCGCGAGTCGTCGCAGCTCGCAGCGTTCGTCGAAGAAATTGTACCTGATATATTATCACGAAAAGGAGTGAAGAAAATCCGGGTGTGGTCGGCGGGCTGTTCGACGGGCGAGGAGCCGTATTCGATCGCCATCCTGCTGCAGGAGTCGCGCTGCTTCGAACGCGTGGGATTCGACATCTTCGCGAGCGACATCAGCCACAGCGCGCTCGTGCGCGCGCGGCGCGGGCAGTATCGCGAGTCGGCGTTCCGCGCGACCGATCCCGACATCCGCGACCGGTACTTCACGCGCAGCGACGACGGTTCGTGGCAGATCGGTGATGCCATTCGCAACCGCGTCTCCTTCGGCCGGCTCAACCTTTACGACGAGCCGCGCGTCTCGCTCCTCGGCTCCGTCGACGTGATCTTCTGCCGCAACGTCATCATTTACTTCGACGACAGCTCGAAGCGCACGGTCGTCAACAGCTTCTACAACCGTCTCATCGACGGCGGATACCTGCTGTTAGGCCATTCGGAGTCGCTCATCTCGCTCTCCACGCAGTTCCGGCTGAGGCATCTGAAGAATGACATGGTCTACCAGAAATAGGCCTTGGGCCTTGGGCCTTAGGCGTTAGGCGTTAGGCCTTGGGCCTTAGGCCTTAGGCGCTAGGCGTTAGGCCGCGACTGCCTAACGCCTCGGGCCTAATGTCTAGCGGCTCCGCAATCCGAGCGCTCGTCGTCGACGATTCCGCGTACAACCGCGTGACGATCTCGCGAATGCTGGCCTCCGACTCGCGCATCGAGGTGGTCGGCACGGCGAACAACGGCGAAGAGGCGATCAAGCAGGTGATGCGGCATGGGCCGGACGTCATCACGCTCGATCTCGAGATGCCGGTGATGGACGGCTTCTCGTTTCTGCGGTGGGTGATGCAGAACCGGCCGACGGCGGTGATCGCCGTATCGTCGCGCTCCAGCGACCGCAGCGTCTTCAAGGCCCTCGACCTCGGGGCCATCGATTTCATCGCCAAGCCCGGCGGCAACGTTTCGCCGCGGCTCGAGGAGATCCAGTCCGATCTCATCGCCAAGGTGCTGCAGGTCTGTGACCTTCGCATCGACAATGTCCGCAAGCGTGTGGACGGACGCGC
Organism: Thermoanaerobaculia bacterium; assembly: GCA_035516895.1. Lineage (GTDB taxonomy): Bacteria > Acidobacteriota > Thermoanaerobaculia > Gp7-AA8 > Gp7-AA8 > Gp7-AA10. The sequence continues at coordinate 10,446 of DATIZY010000314.1, forward strand.
GCCCTTTCGCCGGTCCGGGCCGGCGGAAGACGGTGCTCCATCCATCGATCTCGTCGCGATCGGCTGCTCGACCGGCGGCCCGCCGGCGCTGCAGCATCTTTTTCAATCGCTGCCGCTGCTGCCGGTCCCGATCGTCGTCGCCCAGCACATGCCGCCGCACTTCACGCGGCTGTTCGCCGAGCGCATCGACAAGCTGAGCGACTACGAGGTCAAAGAGGCCGAAGACAGCGAGCGGTTGAGCGCCGGAGTCGTTTACGTTGCGCCCGGCGGAATGGTGATGGAGGTGCGCGCAGCGGACGGCGGTCTTCGCGCGCACGTCGCGCGGCCCGACGCGAAGGAGCTCTACGCGCCGTCGGTCGATCGCCTGTTCGACAGCGCGAGCCACTGCTGCGGCGATCGCATGATCGCGGTGATCATGACCGGCATGGGCGACGACGGAGCGGACGCGATCCGCCGCGTGCGCGAGCGCGGCGGAAAAACGATCGCCGAATCGCCCGACACG
>DATIZY010000315.1:0-8685 GCA_035516895.1 Thermoanaerobaculia bacterium
CCCGACGCCGAAGCACGAAAGCCAAACGCTTGAGGCCGAAGGCCGAGTGCCGGGGCGCCAGCCGCCGAGCGCGTAGCGCCTAACCCAACGCCCAACGCCTAACGCCTAACGCCTACCGCCCGACGCCTGACGGCCTGACGCCGCCTACCGCATCGAATGCACGTCGATCGTGAAGAAGCTGTTCGGCGAGACGATCATCGTCGAATGCAGCGAAAGGAAGTCCTTCGGCAACGTGAGCGCGGGCGCCACCGGGGCCGTTCTCGCGAGCGCCCCGCTGAGATCGATCGTGCTCGACGGCGTCATCGTTGTTCGAAAGAGCGGCTCCTGCCGGTCGGCGGAGGCGAAGAACCAAACGTGATCCTTGACGACCGTTCCGCCGAACGTCGCGCCTTGGGAGCGGGATGAGGAGAGCGAGAACGAGCCGGAGAACTGCGAGCTGCTCCTGGGCGTCATGTCGATCGCGCCCGCGGATGCGCGGCCGAACTCCTGGGCGAACAGCGTCGTTGCGAAGAAGAGCGAAAGGACGATCGGGAGGACGCGCTTCATAGCGCCGCCATTCTACTCGCCGCTGGCGATCGGCTGCGGTTTCGTGCCGCCGTTCACAAGATCGACACCGCTCCGTCCGCGAACGATCCGCTCGAGCAGCGCGAGACGCGCGAGCATCTCCGCCTGATTCCGCAGAAGCGCCGAGATCTCCAGCTCCGCTTTGAGGTTGACCTGATAGTCGTTCTGCGCGAGGAGTTTGTCCTTCGACGCCTGCCGGTTCTGACTCATCATGATGACGGGCGCCTGGATTGCGGCAAGCGTGGACAGGACGAGGTTCAGCAGAATGAACGGATAGGGGTCGAAATGTGTCAGGGCGATGATGTTGATCCCCATCCACACGGCCATCACGGCGGCGAAGACGAAGATGAACGGCCACGAGCCGCCGAATGCCGCGACGCGGTCCGCGACGCGCTGGCCGACCGTCAGCCTCTCCTCTTCTTCTTCGAGCACGTTCCGCGAGACCTGCCGCGACATCAGCTCGTTCGTCTGCCGCAGCCGCTCGCTCATCTCGGCGATGATGCGCAGGGCGGCGGAGGGATTCTTGTTGACGAAGTCCACGAGATCATCGCGATCCAGCCGCATCAGCCGCGAGGCCTTTGTCGCCGTCGCGGTGGCGGAGCGCGGCGCGCGATCGAACAGCGACAGCTCGCCGAAATACTGCCCGGGGAAGAGCGTCGCGAGGACCACGCGGCCCTTCCCTTCGCCGTACGAGATCTCGACCGCGCCGTCGTCGATCAGAAAGAGCGACGAGCCTTCGTCCCCCTGCTGAAAAATGACGTCGCCGTCCTTGTACTGGGCGTCCTCGATCCGCCGCGCGAGCGCGTCGAGGTCGTCAGGCGTCAGCGACTCGAACAGCGGGATGTTCGCCAGGAGCTCCTGTCGTGTCATGGGCGGCGTAAGAGTAGCAGACTCGGAAGGGGAACGGACTCACGACGGAGTCCCTTGTCTACTGTTCTTCTTCGAGCCGCTTGCCGTGCACTTTGAGCAGGTCGGAGCGGGTGATGATGCCGACGACGCGGCCCGGATCGTTGCGGTCGACGACGGGAAGGCGTCCGACGTTCTCGCGCACCATGTGGTCGGCGGCATCGCGCAGCGACATGTCGGGAAAAACGACGGCGGGCGGACGGCGGATCAGATCGCGCAGCTTTGCGTCGCTTTTCGCCTGCATGAAATCGCGGCGGGTGAGCATGCCGACGAGCGCGCCGTTCGCGTTGAGGATCGGGAAGCCCTGATGCGTCGAAGTGATGTCGAGCACCTCGTCGACCGTCTGATCGTCGCGCAGCGTTACGACGTTTCGTGAGCAGCCATCGGCGACCCGGACGCGCTCGAGATAGTCGGCCGCATATTCCGACGGAACGCGCACTCCGCGCCGCGCGAGCTTCTCGGTCATGATCGTGTTGCGCATCAGCATGGCCGAGACGAGATAACCGGCGGTGCAGCCGCCTAACAGCGGCAGAAGCCCCAGCGGCTGCAGCGTCGTCTCGAACGCGAACACGACCGACGCGAGCAGAGCCCGCGAGGCGCCGGCGAACATCGCGGCCATTCCGACGAGCGCGCAAATGCGCGGATCGATGCCGAGGTGGGGGAAGCTGTAGACGAGCCCCTCGCCGATGACGACGCCCGAGGCGCCGCCGATCGTGAACAACGGCGCCAGAGTGCCGCCCGAAGTGCCGCTGCCGAGCGAGATCGCCCACGACACGAACTTCCAGACGCAGAGCCACAGAACGGCCTGGCCGACGAGTTTGCCGGCGACCAGCCCCTCGATGTTGTCGTAGCCGACGCCGAGCGTGTGCGGCGCCACGATGCCGATCGCACCGACCACGAGCCCGCCGATCGCCGGCCACCACATCCAGTGCACCGGCAGGTGCTCGAACATGTCCTCGATCCAGTAGACCGCGCGCGTCACGTAGATCGACAGGAATCCGACGACCGCGCCGACGGCCGCATAGATTGCGAGCGCTTCGCCGCTCGGCTGCGCGAGCATTGGCATCGCGAAGATCGGTTTCGTGCCGACGAGCAGCATGCGGACCGCCGTCGCCGACACGCTCGCGAGCGCGACGGGTACGATCGATCGCGGACGGAACTCGAACAACAGGAGCTCAATGGCGAGCAGCACCGCGGACACGGGACTGCCGAACGTCGCGGCCATGCCCGCCGCGGCGCCCGCGGCAAGCAGCGTCTTGCGCTCGGTCGCGGTCGTCTTGAAGATCTGCCCGACGAGCGACCCCAGCGCGCCGCCCGTCGCGATGATCGGACCCTCGGCGCCAAACGGACCGCCGGTGCCGATGGCGATCGCCGCGGACAGCGGCTTCAGAAACGTCACGCGCGCCGGGATGCGACTCTCGTTCAGGAGCACCTGCTCCATCGCCTCCGGAATGCCGTGGCCGCGAATCGCGGTCGATCCGTACCGCGCCATGATTCCGACGATGACTCCGCCGATCGCCGGAATGAACAGCACGATCCAGCCGAGGTGGTTGTAGGCGGGCGAGCTGAAGGCAAAGGAGAAGCGGCCATAAAACGAGATGTTCGTGACCAGCCCGATGATGGCGACGAGCCCCTGCGCGATGAAGCCGGTGGCGATGGCGAGGACGATCGACCAAACGCAGATGACGACCACGCGCATGTCGATCAGCGTACGTTCGAGAGGAACGCGTGCTGCTTCGAGTGCCGGAGCGACGGAGGGAGCGACCGGCAGGCCTTCGGCTGTCGCGGCCCGCTCGAGATCCGAATCGTTTTTTTTCACCGCCTGGAGGGACGCCTCCTCCTGCTGGAATGCTCTTCTTCGAACATCATCGGCGCGTCAGTCTCCCCTTCTCCCATGAGCTCGATGAGGCGTGAGAACGTTTCGGCGAAACGGCGCCGCTCCGCCGCCGGGATGTGCTCGAGCGCATCGATGATCTTCTCCTGCGCGACGGGAGGCGACTTCTCCGCGACCGCGCGTCCGCTGCGGGTCAGATTGAGAACGAGCCGCCGCGCGTCGCGGCTGTCGCGGTCGCGCGTGATGTACCCGTTCTCCACGAGCCGGCTGACGACGACCGACACCGAGCTCTGATCGGTGCGCGTTCGCTCGGCGAGCTCCGACAGGGACAATGCGGGAGTCTTGCCCAGCTCGTGCAGCACGAAAAGCTGGGCGCCGGAGAGGCCGAGCTGCGACTGCGCAGCGCGATCCGTCAAGCGCAGAAGACGCACGAGCCGGCGAATGCCGTCGAGAATGCGCTGGCTGTCGTTCAAGCAATACTTAGGTTACCAAACATTGCATAATCCGCGCGATGGCCAAGGTCTACGACCGCGCATATTTCGACCGCTGGTATCGCGGGCGCGCCCACATCGGCACGCCGCCCGACGTGAGGCGAAAGGTCGCCCTGGCGGTGGCCGTGGCCGAATCCCTTCTCGGCCGGACGCTGCGGAACGCGATCGACATCGGCTGCGGCGAGGCGCCCTGGTTCGATCATCTCCGCGAGCTGCGGCCGAAGATCCGCTACGCCGGATACGATTCGAGCGACTACGTCATCGAGCGCTTCGGCGCGGCCCGCAACATCCGCCGCGGATCCTTCGGCGAGCTCCCGACCCTCGGCATCCGTGAGCGGTTCGATCTCATCGTCTGCTCCGACGTTCTGCACTACGTCAGCGAAGGCGAGATTCGCCGCGGCCTGCCGGCGCTCGTACGGCTCACCCGGGGCGTCGCGTATCTCGAGATCCTCACCGGACAGGACAGCATCTTCGGAGACATGGTCGGGATGTATCGCCGGCCGGCGAACTGGTATCGCGATCTTTTTTCTGCCGCGAAGCTCGTGAAGGTCGGGCCGTTTCTGTGGACGACTGAGCGCGTGGCAAAGGGACTCGCCGCACTCGAGCGTTAGGCGGACAACGGGTGGTTGCCCCCTCCTCACCGATCGTGAACGTCACGCTCGGGCAGCTGCTGCTCGGGATTGAAATCCGGCGGCAGCGGCGGCGTACCCGCGGCAGCGCGGCGCAGACGGCTGTGGCGATATCCGTACGTGCCGTAGACCACCATTCCAACGATGAGCCAGCTCACGAATCGCCACCACGATTTCGGCGGGAGGTAGATCGCGAGCACGAGGCACGAGATGACGCCGAGCGTCGGCAGGAGGAACGCACCGCCGGGCACGCGGAAGCTGCGCTCGCGGTTCGGCTCGCGCACGCGAAGGATCATGATGCCGATGCAGACGAGGATGAACGCGAAGAGCGTCCCGATGTTCGTGAGGTCCACCATCGAATCGAGCGAGGTGAACATCGCCGTGACGCCGACGAGCACGCCGGTAATGATCGTGCCGACGTGCGGCGTCTTGAACTTCGGATGCACTTTCGAGAAAAACGGCGGCAGCAGACCGTCGCGCGACATCGCGAAGAAAATGCGCGGCTGGCCTAACTGAAACACGAGCAGCACCGCGGTATGGGCGATGACCGAGCCGAAGGCAACGACGCCGACCATCCAGTTCGGCATCGAGACGTACTTCATCGCCAGGGTCAGCGGCTCGGCCTGCTCGCTCGAGAGCGTCTTCACCAGATCGTGATACGGCACCATCCCGGTGAACACCGCGGCGATCAGGATGTAGATGATCGTGCAGATGATCAGCGAGCCGATGATGCCGATCGGCATGTCGCGCTTCGGATTGCGCGCCTCCTCCGCCGTCGTCGATACCGCATCGAAGCCGATGTACGCGAAGAAGACGATGGCCGCGCCGGTGATCACGCCATGGACACCGTTGGGCGCGAACGGATGCCAGTTCGGCGGCTTCACGTAGCTGAAGCAGACCAGTACGAAGAAGCCGAGGACGACGAGCTTGATCGCGACCATGCCGAAGTTGAAGCTGGCCGACTCGCGGATTCCCCACACGAGCACGATCGTGATCACGGCGACGATGAAAACCGCAAGGATGTTGAAGACAACCGGAACGCCGAAGATGTGCGGCGCGCGCGCGACGAGGTCGGGCATCCGCTGCGACGCCGTGTCGTAGTCGATCGTCAGCCACTCCGGCAGCTTGATGCCGAAGCCCTCGAGGAACGTGTTCATGTAATTCGCCCAGGAGATCGCGACGGCGACGTTGCCGATGGCGTATTCGAGCGTCAAATCCCAGCCGATGATCCACGCCACGATCTCGCCGAGGGTCGCGTAGGAGTACGTGTACGCGGAGCCGGCGACGGGGACCATCGACGCGAACTCCGCGTAGCAGAGCGCGCTGAATCCGCAGACGAAAGCGGTGAGAACGAACGAGAGCATGAGCGCCGGGCCGGCGCCGGGGCGAGAGGCATCGCCGGCCGCCGCGGTACCGATCGTGGCGAAGATTCCGGCGCCGATGATCGCGCCGATGCCGAGAGCGATCAGATTCAGCGGGCCGAGCACTTTCTTGAGCTGGTGCCCCTCTTCCTGCGTCTCGGCGACGAGCGCGTCGAGCGACTTCGTGCGGAAGAGGCCGGTCAGCGCCATCGACGAATCATACAGTGATGCGCGGATTCACCGACCGCAGCATTTCGATGAAGCGGTCACGGTTCGCGGGCGAAATCAGGATCCTTTTGCGGCCGTAGTCGATCCGCAGCCGGTCGAGCGACAGCGCCGGCGAGGAGATCGCGCTCCGCGTCGGAGTCACGGATCGGATCTCGCGGATCGCAATCCGCCAGCGGACGATGCCGCTCCGGATCAGCAGCGTGTCGCCCTCGATGACGTAGTACGTCGAGCGGAACATCCACTCGAAGAAAAACAGCTCGAAGAGGATCAGAACGATCGCTCCGACGATCGGGCCGCGCAGATCGCCGTGCTGGACGTACCAGATGCCGCCGACGATCGCGAGCACGAAGATGGGCATCAGCCGCAGCACCAGCACGAGCCAGAGATCGCGTTTGGACTCGAACCGCATTCGGCCTTAAATTGTGCCGCATGACTGCGATTGAGATCACCACCAAATATCCAGCGGTGCGCAATTACATCGGCGGCACGTTCGTCGACGGCAACGGCTCGAAGCATCTCGACGTGACGAATCCGGCGAACGGCGAGGTGATCTCGCGCGTGCCGCTGTCGCCCGCGAGCGAGATCGATCGCGCCGTGCAGGCCGCGAAAAAAGCCCTCCCCGGCTGGGCCGGGCTGCCGATCAAAGAGCGCGTGCAGGTGTTCTTCCGCTACAAAACGCTGCTCGAGAAACACATCGATGAGCTGTCGGCGCTGGTCACCGAGGAAAACGGGAAGGTCGACAGCGAAGCGCGCGCGGAGGTGTTGAAATCGGCGGAGCTCACGGAGTTCGCGTGCTCGCTGCCGCAGATCACCGCCGGCGAGGTGCTGGAAGTGAGCCGCGGGGTCGAGTGCCGGGTCGAACGCTTTCCGGTCGGCATCGTCGCTTCGATCACGCCGTTCAATTTTCCCAACATGGTCCCGAACTGGACCCTCCCGAACGCCATCGCCCTCGGCAACTGCATGATTCTCAAACCGAGCGAGCAGGTACCGCTGTCGGCCGGACGCATCGCCGAGCTGCTGCGCGAAGCCGGCCTGCCGGAGGGCGTGTTCAACGTCGTGCACGGCGGGCAGGAGACGGTCGAAGCGATCTGCGATCATCCCGACATCGAAGGCATCACCTTCGTCGGATCGTCTCGCGTGGCGAAGATCGTCTACCGCCGCGGCACATCGAATCTCAAGCGCGTGCTCGCGTTAGGCGGCGCGAAGAACCATCTGATCGTCATGCCGGACGCGGAACCGGACATGACCTCGTCGAACGTCGTGGCGTCAATGTCGGGCTGCGCCGGGCAGCGCTGCATGGCGGCGTCGGTGATGATGGCCGTCGGCAAGACGGACCACATCATCGATCGCATGGTGAACATCACGCGCGGACTGAAGATCGGTCCGGTGATCTCGCAGGAAGCGAAGCAGCGGATCGAGAGCTACATCACCGAGGCGGAGAAATCTGGGGCGAAGGTGCTGGTGGACGGGCGCGGAAAACTGGGGCCGGGCTACTGGGTCGGGCCGACGCTCATCGATCACGTCACGCCCGAGATGCGCATCGCGCAGGAGGAAGTGTTCGGGCCGGTGATGGTGATCATTCGGGCGAAGGACGTCGACGACGCCTTGAACGTGCAGCATCGCTCTCGTTACGGCAATGCGGCGTCGGTGTTCACCGAGAGCGGGGGCGTCGCGCGCTACGTCATGGAGAACGCGAGCGCCGGCATGGTCGGCGTGAACGTCGGCGTGCCGGTGCCGCGCGAGCCGTTCGGATTCGGCGGCTGGAACGAATCGCGGTTCGGTGTGGGCGACATCACCGGCCGCGGCTCGATCGAGTTCTGGACGAAGTCGAAGAAGATGACGACGAAGTGGAACAAGGAAGCCGGCGTCAACTGGATGTCGTAGGGTCAGACCTTAAATCTTAAGTTTCCTACTGATTGTAGAGACCGTGCTGCGCAGACCGGCGTCGCGAGACAGCTCGCGATCGCAGATCCGCACGAGCTGCGAAATTCGAGCGCCAGTGAGCTGCAGTCCCGCGCCGATTTCGGCATGAGAGCGTACGCGTAGAGGATCCAGTCGAAACGGGCGACGCATTCACCGAGCAGATTCAGAAAGAGCCGTCGGTCGCGATGATCGAGAAAAATCCGCTGCTTCGCGTCTCCTCGCGAACAGACGTGAAAGAGCGCGCCGGGAAATTGGATTCGAAGCGGTCTCGCCATCGTGCCACCGAGGCTACCTCGGTGCCACTGTCGATTCGCGAAGTTCTACAACACGTGGAAAACTTAACGTTTAAGGTCTGACCCCGGGGCGCAGAACTGGTATCGTTTGCGGCCCACGCAAAAAGGAGGCTTTGTGACGGAGCGTCTGCAAACCACAAGACCCTCGGCCCCTCCCGCGACGGAAAACCTCAATCCCTACGACATCGCCCAACAGCAATTCGACAGTGCGGCGCGCTACGTCGAGCACCTCCCGGAGGGGCTGCGCAACTGGCTGCGCGGCACGATGCGCCTGACAAAGGTGGAGTTCCCGATCGAGTGCGACGACGGCTCGGTCAGGATCTTCTCCGGCTACCGCGCGCTGCATTCGCGCGTGCGCGGACCCGGCAAGGGCGGCATTCGCTATCACCCCGAGGTGAACGCCGATGAAGTGCGCGCGCTGGCGTCGTGGATGACGTGGAAGTGCGCGGTCGCCGG
>DATIZY010000316.1:0-3427 GCA_035516895.1 Thermoanaerobaculia bacterium
CACCCTCGGCCGAGAGAACTTCGCCGCGGAAGCGCTCCGCTTCGACTTTGACCTGCCAGACGGCGGCCTGACCGACATCACCCGCGCGCAGACGCTCCTCGGTGGCGGTCACGAGCCTCTCCACGCTTTCGAGGGTCTGGCGCTTTCGCTCCAGCACTTGACGTGCGAACAGGGCATCGATAAATGCGTTGGTTGCATCCGCCCGCAGTTGCTGAAAGAAATCTTCGAGCTGCGCCTCGGCGAGCGACTTCCCGGCGGTTGCCGCTTCGATCCGGGAGCCCCGTTTGCCGCCGAGCTCCACCAGCTGCGACAGGTTGTACGTCGTTGACGTCGGCAGCTTTTGATTGGTGAGATCCAACGACGCCACTCCGCCGTTGAATTGCGGATCGGGACGCAAGCGGGCGAGCGTGATCTGCGCCTCAGCGACAGTGATGTTGAACCGGTTCGCGGCGAGATCGAGATTGGTCTGCTCCACGAGATCAAGAAATTCGCGAAGGTGAACCTGCCGGACCTGAGCTACTGCTGCCGCAGGCGCGAAAAGGACGATCAGAAGAGCGAATCGCGCGATCATGCCGTCGTCCCTCCAAAGAGAGGATCCACGTATTCCTCTTCGTCCTCGGGTTCCGAAACATGAGCGTGCACGTGACTGCGCTCGGCGACGAGATACAGCGCCGGCAAGACGAAAAGCGTCAGAAGCGTCGCCGATGAGAGCCCGCCGACGATGACGGTCGCCAGTGGACGCTGAACGTCGCTGCCAATACCCCGTGCGAGCGCCGCCGGAAGAAGACCGAGGGTGGCGACGGTGGCGGTCATGAGAACGGGGCGGAACCGATCGGATGCACCGTCGATGACCGACTCGATGACCCCCTTCCCTTCCGCCCGCGCGCGCTCCATCCGCCCGATCATGATGACGCCGTTCTGTACTGCCACCCCAAAGAGGGCGATGAAACCAACCGCGCTCGACACGTTCAGCGTCATGCCGCGAATGTGCAACGCTGCCATTCCTCCGACAATCGAGAGTGGAACGACCGCCAGGATCACCGCGGCATGACGAAGCGTGCCGAACGTGACATACAGGAGTCCGAAGATCACCAGCAGCGTGAGCGGAATGATGACCGCGAGACGCGCCTGCGCGCGCTGCTGATTTTCAAACGATCCTCCCCATTCGAGAGAAATGGCCGCTGGGTCGTATTGCACTTTCTGTTGGATCGCGCTCTTCGCTTCTTCGAGGAAGGAGGCCAGATCCCGGCCGCGAAGATTGAGCTTCACCGTGAGGTGCCGCCGGTTCATCTCGCGCGTGATAGTGCTCTCGCCCGACTGCATCGAAATGCGAGCGACCTGTCCCAGCGGCACGCGCGCTCCGGTCGCCGAGACGAGCAGCAGACGGCCGATGGCGTCGGGACTGTCACGAACCGATTCCATGTAGCGCGCAGCGATGTCGTAGACTCGATCCTCTTTGAACACTTGACCGAGAGCGCGACCACCGATACCGATCTCGATCAGATCGGCAACATCGGCGACGTTGACACCGATGCGCGCCGCCGCCTCGCGGTCCACATCGATTTTCAACTGCGGCAGCGGCGGCTCCTGATCGATCGCCACGTCGGCCGCGCCCCGCAGACCTTGCAGAACATTCGTGACTTCGGTGGCGACGCGTCGCATTTCGGCGAAATCGCGTCCGAAGACCTTCAGAACGAGCTCGCTGTGCGCGCCGGCGATTTTGTCGTTCACGCCGTCGATCATCGGCTGCGAAAACCCTACGGACAGCCCGGGAATCTGCTCGAAGCGCCGCCCCATTCGCTCGATGAGCCGCGCTTTGTCGCCGCCCCACTCGCCGTACGGCCGTAAACCGATCGATGCTTCAATATGCGAATACGTCCACGGATCAGTGCCGTCATCGTTCCGCCCGAGCTGCGTCACGATGTAGGAGACTTCCGGAAACTCGCGTGCGGCCTTACGGAGCTCGCCGGAGAGTTCATTCGCTTTTTCGAGCGTCAATCCGGGAGGCAACTGAACCTGCAGCCAGATCGATCCCTCGTCGAGATTCGGAAGAAAATCGCGGCCGATCGTCACGCTCAATGCGATGGCGACGATGGCCGCTATCGCGCCGGGAATCAGCGCCAGTGCCGGCCGCTCGGCAACCCTCGTAATCCCGCGCCGATACTGTGCGTTCAGTCGCTCGAGCCAGTGCGGATGTGGCGGACGCCGCTTGCCGGAAAGAACGACGAGAGCGAGGCTCGGAATCAGGGCCAGCGCGACCAGAATCGCGCCCATCAAGGCGTAACCGACGGTATAGGCCATCGGCGTGAAGAGCTTCGCTTCCACGCGCTCGAACGCAAACAGCGGCAGATAGGCGGTGATGATGATCGCCGTTGCAAAAAACATCTGCCGCGCGACACGAACGGCGCCGACACGCGCTCGATCTTCCGTCAAGGGCAAATCGGGACGCTGCTCCCGACGCTTCAGAATGTTGTCGTAGACAACGATCGCCGCATCGACGAGGATCCCAAAATCGATCGCACCTAACGACAGCAGATTCGCCGGGATGTGCGTCGCATTCATCAGAATGAACGCGATCAGCAACGCGAGCGGAATCGTGATCGCAACAGCGAGAGCGCTTCGTGGCGATCCGAGAAAGATAATGAGGACGATCACCACGAGGCCCATGCCTTCGAGAATCGTGTGCGACACAGTGTGCAGCGTGTTTTCGATGAGCGTGGTGCGATCGAGATACGGCACGACGCGCACGTCCTTCGGCAAAAGGCCGCCGTTGAGTTCACGGATTTTCTGGTGAATTCCATCGAGGACGTGCGACGGATTCTCGCCGCGCAACAGGAGGACGATGCCTTCGACGGCGTCGGCATTGTTGTCTTTCCCGAGAATTCCGCTGCGCTGCAAGGCGCCGAGGCGAACGGTGCCGAGGTCGCTGAGAAAAATCGGGACGCCGTTTTTCTGCGTGACGACCACGTTCCCCAAGTCGTTGAGTGACTGAATGAGGCCGACGCCACGAACGACCGCGCCGAGCTCGCCCTGCGGGAGGATGCTGCCGCCGGCGTTCGCGTTGTTCGCCTGGATCGTGTCGCGAATCTGTTTGAGCGAGACGTTGTACTTAAGAAGCTGATTCGGATCGAGCTCGATTTGAAACTGCGTCGTCTCGCCGCCGAAGTTTGTTACGTCGGCGATTCCGGGAACTTGTTTCAAAGTAGGGATGACGACCCATTCCTGCAGCTCGCGTAGCTCGCGCTGTCCGCGCGTCTTTGATTCGAGGGTGTAGCGGTAAATCTCGCCGGTCGGAGCCGTCACCGGATCGAGGCTGGCGGCCGCATTGGGAGGCAACGTGACGCCGTTCACTCGCTCCTGGATCCGTTGACGTGCGAAGTAGTCGCCGACACCATCGGCGAAAACCATCGTGATGAGTGACAGCCCG
>DATIZY010000317.1:0-13707 GCA_035516895.1 Thermoanaerobaculia bacterium
ACCGCCTGAGCCCCCATCGCAGCGCGGGTCTTCCTGTCGATGAACGGCGAGGGCGCTTCTTCGATAACCTTTTGATGCCGGCGCTGGATCGAGCATTCGCGCTCGCCTAACGCGACGACGCGGCCCTGCGTATCGCCGAAGACCTGAATCTCGATGTGGCGCGGATGCTCGAGATATTTTTCGACGTAGACGTCCGCCGATCCGAACGCGCGCTCCGCTTCACTGCGCGCGGTGTCGAACGCACCCTGCAGATCACTCTCGTCGCCGCAGATGCGCATTCCGCGTCCGCCGCCACCCGCCGCCGCTTTGAGAATCACGGGAAATCCAATCTGACGCGAGATCTCCGCCGCTTCAGCGTGCGTTTTCAAAGGACCTTCACTGCCGGGGAGGATCGGCACGCCTGATTTCTTCGCCATCTCGCGCGCCTTCGCCTTGTCGCCCATGAGACGGATCGCCTCGGGCGTCGGACCGATGAACGTGAGGCCGCATTCGTTCGCGATCTCGGCGAAATGCGAGTTCTCGGCGAGGAAGCCGTAGCCGGGATGAATCGCGTCGGCGCCGGTGATCTCCGCCGCTGCGATGATCGAGGAGATCGAGAGGTAACTCTGCCGCGATGGCGGCGGTCCGATGCAGACGTCCTCGTCGGCGTAGCGGACGTGGAGCGCATCGCGGTCGGCCTCCGAGTGCACGGCGACCGTGCGCAGACCCATCTCCTTGCACGCAAGGATGACGCGAAGGGCAATTTCGCCGCGGTTGGCGATGAGAATCTTGGAAAACATAGTTACCGGTTACCGGTTTCCGGTTGCCGGAAGTTCCTGGGAACCCGTAACCGGCAACCGGCAATGTGTGAAGCGCATCAAACTCGCACTGCGAACAGTTGTTCTCCGTACTCCACCGGCTGGCCGTTCTGCGGAAAGATCTTCACCACTTCACCGTCGGCGTCGGACTCGATCTCGTTCATGAGCTTCATCGCTTCGATGATGCAGAGCACTTCGCCTTTGCTGACGTGATCGCCGATCGAGACGAACGCTTCCGACTCGGGATTGGGCGAGCGGTAGAAGGTCCCGACGATGGGCGACGTGATGATGTGCAGACCGGCGTCGCTCTCTTCCGGCTCTTCCGGTTTCGCAGCAAGCTGCGCCGGTGCGGCGGGCGCCGCGATCGCCGGAACGGCAGCGTGCGGAACGGCGAACGATGGCAGGGCCGCCGCGGGCGGCGGCGTTTCCTTCGCCTGGATTCGCAGCTTCGTGCCGGCCTGCTCGATCTCGACCTCGGCGATGCCGAGCTCGGCGACTTTCTCGAGCAGCTCGACGATTTCTTTGAAGTTCAAATCATCTCCTTGAGGAGCTGCTTCGCGCGGGCGAGCTCGAAGCGTGCCCGCCCGTAGTTTCCCGCCGGATTCGTCACCAGGAGCACGTAATACTCCGCATTCACTGCGGACACGAAAACGATGTACATCTCGGTCACCAGCGAAAACTGCAGCACCTCGCCGGTGTTGAGCTCGGTGTTCGACAGCCGGATCGATTTCACGAATCCGCCGAATTCCGCTCCCATGACGTCGAGCGGCACTCGACCCGGATTGATGCTTTCGACCGCGATGCCGTCGAGGCCGATCAGGCTCACCGCCAGCGTACCGTCCACGCGTTGTCGAATCCCCTCGAGCACATCTTTAAACGACACTCCCCTGCTCCCTCTTCTTCACCTTCGCGAGCCAGCGCTCGAGTTTGTCGACTTTCGGATTTCGCGCTTCCGACTCGCCGAGAGAATCGAGCTTGGACTTGACGCCGGCGTTATCGGGCTCGCGCTGCAGAATCGATTCGTAGATCTCGCGCGCCTTCTCGGGCGCACCCTGCTTCGCGTAAAGGTCGGCCATCGTCGCGGTGTTTGCAATGTCCGCCGGCGGCCCCGTCCACGGCGTCGGGGTCTCGGCCGCGAGCGGCGCAGCCTCAACGTGAACGCCCATGGGTCCCTCGATCGTGACCGCTGCCGCGGTGTAGTCGGCCACCGGCTCCTCGAACGGACTCTCGGTGTGCGCAACGCGCATCGGCTCGCGGTCGGCCGTCTGCTCGCCGACGCGCTGCTCCTCCTGAAAGACTGCGGCCGCATCGGCGAACACCTGATTTTCTTCGGTCGCCGGCGGCACCTCGGTCTCCGGAAGGGGAGCCGGCTCCGCCTCGGCGATGAATGGCGCGGTTGCGGGAGCAGGCGCATTCAGCTCGCGATCGAGCCTGGCGATCATCGCATCGAGCTCTTCGTCATCGGTCGGCAGAAGCGCGCGAACGAGTTTGTATTTCTTGATCGCCTCGAGGCGCTCGCCGAGATCGAGGTACGCGTCGGCGAGGAGGCGGGCAGCGACGACGTTCCCGGGATCGAGCTGCAGCGCCTTCGTCAGCGCGTCGACCGCATCCTGCGGTTTCTTCGCTTCGCGCAGAACGCGGCCGAGACTCACCCAGGCGGAGAGGTACGTCGGATGCTGGGACAGGCCGCTGCGCAGCACCAGCTCCGCCTCGCCGAGCTGATCGATCTTTCGCAGCTCCTCCGCGAGTGGAAAGAAAAGGCGGCTCTTCGGGTCCGTCTTGAGTCGGAACCGAAGCTCTTCGATTTTCGGGCTGCTTGCCGGCTGAGCCATGGGTTGATGACTTTACCGCAGAAACGAACCGCCCCCGAAGGGGCGGCTCGCGTTTGTTCCGGATTGAGGGCGCATTACTGCGAGGTGCCGACGAGCAGGAGTGTCTTGTTGCCTGCGTTCGTCGTAATCGTGAATGTGCAGGTTTCCGTCGCAGGACTGAGCTGACCGCTGTATTGCTCGATGATCGGGAACGACTCGCAGGCATTGAGAGTGAGAGGGAAGATCGACGGTGGCGGAACCGGCGTAAAGCGAGCACACGCCGGCGCGCCATTGTTGGTGACTGAAGTGATCGTCAGAGGAGCCACGCCGTTGTTGACGATTGCCACGGTCTGCGAAGGAGAGGCCGTAACCGACGTTCCCGGGAACGGAGGCGCCGGCGCGGCATTTTGCGTGATCGTCGCCGTGAACGGTTGGAACGCCGACGGATTGAGGAACAGCACCGGGGTGTTTGGCGGATTGACCGTGAGTCCTTTCGGCGCTGTGTCGGTGCAGCCCGTCGTCGCGCTCGTGTAGACGACATCGAATTGGGTCGTCTGCGGCGCGGTGCCACCCGCGCTGCACGACTGCGTCGTCAATGGGAGCGTCGACGGCACCTGGATCGTGTACGTCGTCGTGCCGTCCGTGTTCACCATGGTAGCGGTGACGTTGACCGCAAAGCCGCCCACCGTGATGCGCGCGAAGCCAAGCGCATTCAGAACTGTGATCGTTGCCGTTCCGCCGAGGTTCGCGGGATTGCTGATGCCGACGATGATCGGCTTCGGCACGCGGTAGATGAACTGCACGCCCGCGATGGCGCTGTCGCCGTTATCGGTATTCGTGACGCCGATCGGGCCGGTGACGTCGCCGCAGCTTTGCAGCTGAACGGGGCTTGTGATCGCGATGATCTCGGTGCCGGAGACGCTGATCACCTGAGCGGCGATGCCGCCGATGGTGACCGCGGCCGGCTGATCGAACCCGATGCCGTCGATGCGGACGCGTGTTCCGCCCGTGAACGGACCTTCGGTCGGCCCGACGGTTGTAATCGCCATCTTCGGCAGGTAGCGGAACGCGCCGGTGATGACCGCGTCCTTGTTCGATGCGATGTTCAGCACGCGGAGCGCGACCGAGCCGTTGTTCTGCGTGAGGCTGGGATCGATGAGCCGCTGCTCGGGCGTGATCGCGATGATCGTGTCGAATGTGACCGACACGACCTGCAGCTCGACCTGAGCCGTGAGCGGAGCGCCCGCCGCGCCGCTGGCGCCCATCGTGACCTGCACCGGCGCCTGGAATCCGGAGCCGGTGATCGTGATGCGCGTACCGCCGGTCGACGGTCCGGTCGCGGGGTTGACGGCGATGATTCCCGGCGTGAGCTGCGTGGACGCGTAGGTGAACGCGCCGCTCTTGGTCGTCCGTTGCTCGCCCGCCGTTCCGGCTTGTGTGATGACGATGACGTCCGCGGTGGCCGTGCCGCCGGCGGCGACATCGAACGCCGGCGTGACCGCGGTGATCGCCGTCGGCGTTACGCACGTGCCGCAGACGAACGCGTCCTTGACCGTCGTACCCGACTGGAACAGAACGCGTACGGGCGCGGTGAAGTTCGTTCCCGTAATGACGACCGTGTCGCCGCCCTGCGGCTTGCCGCTCCCCGGGTTGATGCCGGTGATCGTCGGCGCGGTCGACGGCGGAGTCGTCGTTGTCTGCGTCGCGAACGTGACCGTGATCGTCTTGGTCGCGTTGCCGACCGTTGCCGTGACCGTCGCCGCGCCCGCGGACGTTGCGGTCAGCGTGACCGCGGCGGAGCCGTTCGTTGTCGTGCGAACGATGCTGTTCGAGCCGCTTTCGACGAACGTGCCGAAGTTCGTAATGAACTGGACAGCGGTGCCGTTCGCGACCGCCTGGTTGCCCTGTGTCGCGGTCGCCGTGATGATGACGTTCGAGTTCACGACCGGACTCGGATTCGATGCGGTGAGCGTCAGCGTCGCGTTGGTCGGTGGCGTCACGCCGCCGCTGGGCGATCCGCCCGTGCCGACCGACGGCGTCGTCGGCGATTCGGCTTTGCAGCCGGCGAAGATCGCCACGAACGCCACAAGCGCGAATGTCAGTTTCCGCTGTCTCAGTTTGATCATCTCAACCCCCGTCAACTCTCCATCCACCCGGAACGGCCTACTCGCATCCACCGCACGAGAAGCAGAAATCGAGCGTCATTCGCGTAGTGCCGGAGACGCGCTCGCCGGCCAGCGTCTGGCCGAAGAACGTCATGATCACGTCCATCGTGATCACCGGCTTGCCAGTCTGCGGATCGACGCCGCCGTTCTGCGGAAGCAGCGCGGCAAAGGGCGCCTGATTGATCGCGTTCGGATCGAAGACCGTGAATGTGGTTCCCTGTGCCGTGCCGCCCGAGGCGATCGATACGCCGGTCGAGCGGACGAACGGAGACGGCACGAGTGTGCCGCCGTCGAGCCGCTGATATGAGACCTGGTAGCGGTCGATCACCATCTGGTTCAGATCGGCGCCGGAAACATTCGTGTTCGTCGTCGCCGGCTCAACCACAACCGACGAAAACAACACGGTTCCGATCGTTCCCTGACACTTCGTCGAGCCCGAGGGATCGCCGGCGAGATCGATCAGGTGCAGGTTCTGCGTGTTCGAGACAACCAGCCGTACCGGCGACTCCTGTTTGTTCGCGTCGCTGCACGCTGCCGCCGCAAGCAACAGGACCGCCGAGCCGGCCGCCAGCGCGATTCGTTTCATCGTCGTGTTCATTACCGCCCTCCTACCCAGCCCTCACGATTCGCGGCGTGATGAAAATCAGCAATTCGTCGTATTCGTTGTTGATGTCGTGCGTGCGGAACAGCGCGCCGATGATCGGGATCTGGTGGAGGAACGGCATGCGAGTCTCCGCCCGGTTCTCCGTCGTCTCGTAAATGCCGCCGATGACCGCCGTGCCGCCGTCGCGCACCATCAGCTTCGTGCGCGCCTGGCGTGTCGACAGCGGCGTTCCTGCTGCGCCCGCGAGGACGAGGCCCGGCTCCGGATCGGTCTTCTGCAGCGCGATGTCCATGATGACCGTCCCGGCCTCGGTGATCTGCGGAGTGACCGTGAGGCGGAGCGTCGCGTCGACGTAGCTGATCGTCGTCGTGAAGTTGATCCGCGTCTGGAACGGAATCTGTGTACCGCTCTGAATTTCGGCCGCAACGTTGTCCTGCGTCTGCACGCGCGGCGCGGAGATCACGCGCGCCAGACCTTCGCTTTCGGTCGCCAGCAGGGCCATGTCCAGATTGAAGGTGCCGAGGACGTTGCCGAGCGAGAAGGAGAGAACGGGGACGCCGGCGCCGAACTCGAACGGACCGCCGGTGACATCGACCGTGCTCGGGAACACCAGGCCGGTGCCCGTTCCGAGCGACGGATCGAGCGTTCCGCGGAAGCCCCAGTTGAAGCCCCACTGCTGAATGAACGTCTTGCGCGTCTGCACGATGCGCGCTTCGATGACGACCTGCCGATTCGCAACGTCGACCGACGCGATGAGGTTGCGCATCGTGGCGAGGTACCCCGGGATCTCGCTGACGATGAGCTGGTTCGTGCGCTGATCGACGAGGATCCGGGCGCGCGGCGATGCCATGTCTTTGAGGAGCGCTGCCACGTCGCTCGCGCGCGCGTACGACAGCTTGAAGCTGACGGTGGTCATCGGCACGTTGAGGCGTTCCTCTTCCTCGAGGCGGCGGTTTGCCGCCGCTTCCTCGGAGAGCGTCGCGATGGTGCCGACGCGCATGATGTTGCCTTCGAGGGTGTACGTGAGATGGTTCTGCCGGAGGATCAGATCGAGCGCCTGATCCCACGGCACGTCGGTAAAGTCGACCGTGACCGATCCATGCACGTCGGGGTCGACCGCGATGTTCAATCCGGTGAGCTGCTGGAACGTCCGCAGCACATCTTTGATGTCGGCGTCTTTGAGGTTGAGCGAGATCGGCTCGCCAGTGAACGTCTTTCCGCCCGTGCTCAGCTGACGCGAGCCGGCGATGGGCGTCTCCAGCTGCGGCCGGACCTGCGGTTCGTTGAAAACGTTTTCGCCCGGCAGCGTTGTCGGAGCGGACATTGGAGCCGGCGCCGGCGCAGGCTGCATCTGCGCGATCGTCGTTGCCGCCGGCGGCGGTGGCACCTGGTCCTGCGCGTGAATGACCGCCGTTGCACCCTGCGAATCGTCGGCAGGCATTTTCCACGTCGCGTTTTGCGCGATCGCCGGAATCTGATCGGGCGACTTCGCCGGCTTCTCCGGCGCAGGCGCCGGTTTGTCGGCGGCTGCAGCCGGCGGGGGAACAGGCTCGATGCTCGCCGTTTGCACCGGCGCGGCATCGGGAACAGGCTCGACGCTCGCCGTTTGCGCCGGCGCGGCATCACCGAACGTGACGTGGAGCTTCGCGCCGTCCTTCGTGATGTTGTAGGCCGCCGGTTCGCTCAGGTCGAGCACCACGCGCGTGACTTCCGGGCTGTACTGCGCGGAGCGAATGCGTTTCACGACCGAGTTGTCGACATCGATCGCACGCTTCGCCATCGTGTCTTTGATGCCCGTGAGGTCGATGACCACGCGAGCGGGATTCGTCAGCTTGAATGCGCTGTAGCTCGCGGTTCCGTCTGTGGCGATGGAGACGTCCATCGACGAGCCGCTTCCGGAAGTCTCGATCTTCTTGAGCACCTTCGCTTTCGGCAGCGGTTTCGAATCCGCGGCAGCTTTTTCGACGGGCGCGGCCGGCACGGTTGCCGGAGTCGCGGCGGGCTTCGGGACATCGGCGATCGGAGTGACCTCGACGGGTGCCGGAGCGGGAGCTTCAGCCACCACAGCCGGTGCGGCGGGAAGCGCGATGACGACCGAGTTGCCGTCGGCAGACGCCTGCGCGATGCCGGATTGTGCGAATTTGACGACGACGCGGGTGAGCTTCGCGCCCATCTCCGTCACTTCGTCGGCGGTGATCGAGGAGACGCCCGGCGGCAGTTGCGAGGGAATGGTCAGGCCGGCCGCCTTGGTCGTGCCCGAAAGATCGATGACGAACTGGTCCGGCGTCGGGCTGAGCGAAGTGAATGCCGGAGCGCCGCTGGTCCGAAGGACGATCTGTGGAGATGCCGTCGATCCGATTTCGATCGCGTTGAGCGTCATTGCCGCGGCCGCCGCCGCAGCGGGCTGCTCCGGTTTCTTCGCAGCTCGATGCCACAACGACGCGGGCGCGCTACTACTGACGCCCAGCGCGAGCATGCCTGCGACCAGCAGGAATCGCCTGGCTCCTGTCATATTTCCCACCTTAACCATCTCACAGCCCTCCACGCACCTGGCCTGCACTCAGCACGCTTATTTCTTCTGAGCCTCGGGGGAAAGATCTTTGATGACTTCGCGGAAACGTTCGATTCGGGTTGGATCGTTGACCTCCTGCCGGAAAACCACGGAGGAGGGCGTGATGCGAATGACTTCGCCGTCGAGAACTTTGTCGCCGACCTTGATGAGATAGCTGCGGTTGTCGGGGCCGTTGATCATTCCGATCAGCCCCTGCTGCTTCGTCCGGATCACGCCCTGCAGCTTGATCTCGTCGATGAGAAATCCCGGAGGTCCGGGCGGACGCTGACCCGGCTGCAGACGCGGCGCCGGACCGATCAGCGATTGAAACGGATCGCGCCGTCCCTGTGGATCGTAGTGATACGCCTCGCCGGCAGTCGGCTCCTCGAGGATCTCGTTGAGCGACTGCTGCACGCTCTCCGACCCGGTCGTGGCGGCAGTGAGCGTCGTTGCCGTCGTCGTTGTTGCCGTCGTCGTCGTGGCCGTGCTCGCCGGATGCGGCGGCGTCTGCGCGAACGCGACCGCGATCGCGGCGGCGACGATGACGAGAGAAAGCGAGAGTCGTTTCATGTTCATTCTCCCGTCCCCCCGCCCGGCTTCGCGCCGCCCGGCTTCGCCGCGGGCTTCTCCGGCTCCTTCGGCTCGACGTAGACGAACGTATTCGCGACGAAGTCCGTCGTGATCGTGCGGTCGGTCTGCACCGGCAGCGCCGTGATGGTGATCTGCTCGACGTTCATGATTCGCGAGAAGTTGCTCAGCCGGTTAAAGAGAATCGCCAGGTTGTGATAGCGGCCGTCGAGCGTGATCGAAATCGGCCATTCGGCGTACGGATCGCCGCTCGACGCCTGCACGAGTTTCGGGAACGTCAGCCGATGCAGGATGAAGTCGCCCTGATCGACGAGCGACTTGATCTTCTTGATGATCTCCTCGGTGTTGCGCGTCGACGGCAGAATGCGGCGCAGCTTCTCGAGCTCGAGCTCGAGCCGGCGAACTTCCTCGCGGAACTGCGGAAGCTTCCGTTGCGCGGAGCGCCCCTGCTCGATCTTGGTGTCGAGCTCTTTGATTTTCGCGTCGGCCGCGCGGATGGAATCGTCGGTCGGCTGGATCAGCTGCCAGTGCGCGAGCCAGACCACGAGCGCAGCGAGGACGAGACCGATGCCGATCCCGTAGTACCACGGCTTGCCTTCGAGTGTGAGCGCAGCCATCGTCCTCTCCTACTTGCTCGCCGACCCGGACGTCGACGTCGTTCCCGTGGTCGTCGCCGTGCCGGCGGCCCCAGCCTCGCCCTTCGGCGCGTAACTGAAGTGAAACTGCATGTTGAAGTTGTAGACGAGCGGGACCTGAGTGACCTCGGTCATCGAGCTGAGGTCCGGCTCTTCGAACAGCGGATCGTTCTTGATGTTCTCGACGAAGTTCGCGATCGCATTCGGATTCAGACCGCGGCCGGTGATCTGAATCAATCCGCCGCTGATCTGCATATGGTCCAGCCAGACCAGGTCCGGCAGATCCTGGCTGATGCGATCCATGACCTTGACCGGACCTTTCTGATTCTGCTTGAGGGTATTGATGAGGTCGATGCGCCTCTGCAGGCTGTCTTTCTGGGCCTGATACTTCTCGACCTCTTTGATGATCGCATCGAGCCGCGCGGCTTCGGCCGTCTTGCTGGCGACCTGGTCGTTGCGGTCCGAGAGCTTGCTCTTCTCCACGAACCACCAGCCGCCGCCGACGACGATGCCGGCGATGAGACCGCCGACCACGAGCATGTTATTGAGGTTGCTGGGAGCCGCCGCGCCAACCGCAGCTACCGCTGCGATTCCCGGAGCGGCACCCGCTCCGCGAACCGCCCGCCCTTCACGCACTAAGTTGATCTTGATCACGCGTCCCCCAATTTCCTGATCGCGAGACCGACGGCGATTGCCATGCTCGGCCCGACTTCAGCCAGCTGCTCGGGGTTGAATTCCTTTTCGTTGACGGTGACTTGTTTGAACGGATCGAGGATCGTGACCGGGATGCCGAACTTGTCGCGCAGCGTCGCGTCGAGGTTCAGCACGCCCGACCCGCCGCCGGCGAGCACGATCTCGTCGACGCGGTCGGCGCCGGAGGTCGCCGTGAAAAAGTCGAGCGTCTTGCGAAGCTCGCCGGCGAAATCCTCCGACACGGAGTTGAGGATCGGGATCACCTGCTGGATGGTGTGTTCGCCGACCTGTTGACCTTTCTTCAGATCTTCCGCCTGCTCGAACGACAGGCTCATCTCACGCTGGATCGCGTCGGTGTACTGATTGCCGCCGAATGTGATGTCGCGCCAGAAGAGCGAGATCGATCCGTTCAGCACGTTGACGTTGGTCACCGAGGCGCCGACGTTCACCAGAGCGAGCGTCTTCCCCTCCTCGGTCCCGTAGTTCATCTCGTAGCAGTTCTGCAGCGCGAACGCATCGACGTCGACGAGCACCGCGTTCTTGCCGCTCTGGCTGATCACCGACGTGTAGTCGTTGATCTTTTCTTTCTTCACGGCGACGAGGATGACGTCGATGTTGTCGCCGGTGCCGGAGCCGAGCGGAACGTAGTCGAGGTTGACGTCGTTGATGTCGAACGGGATGTACTGCTCGGCTTCCCACTGAATCGATTCCGCGAGCTCTTCCGGCGACATCGCGGGAAGACTGATCTTCTTGATGATGACGGAATGGCCCGACAGCGAAGTCGCGTAATTGGAATTCTTGACTGCTTTTTCGCTGTTCAGCCGCGAGATCGTCTCGACCACCATCGACGAGTCCATGATCGATCCGTCGACGATGGCTTCAGGGGACAGGCGTTCCAGCCCCATCTTGACGAGTTCGTAGCCGCCCTTCTTCTCCTTCAGCTCGACAAGTTTGACTGCTGAGGAGCCGATATCAAGGCCGACGACATTTTTGCTCTTTGAGAAGAACACCGCTCACCCCATCCATCTCACTCACTTCTCGCTGGCTCCAAATGTGAAAAGGTGAATCAAAATTACAGGGTTTTAAAAGTGGTGTCAACTCTACAGAATTTAGTTGAATGAATTGATTACGCGCAGCTTGCGTCTTCGGTTACAATCCGGCGCCCGTTGCGTTATTTGAGGAGCTCGAAAGCATGGCCAAGAAGTGCGAGGTTTGCGGCAAGACCCCGGTATTCGGTAACCGGATCAGCCACGCGCACAACGTGTCGAGCCGGCGGTGGATGCCGAACCTGCAGCGCGTCCGTGTGAAGCTCGGCACGAAGGTTCAGCGGATGAACGTCTGCACGCGCTGCCTGCGGTCCGGCAAGGTCAAAAAAGCCGCGCGGTAACGCTCGAGAATGGAGCACCGGCTTTTAGCCGGTCCGCTTCAGTCTCCCCGACCGGCTGAAGCCCGTGCTCCACTCGGACCTGGCTGCCTCTCACCCACCGGCTGAAGCCGGTGCTCCATTGTCACCGCCCGTGCTCCATTCCCACCGCCGGTGCTCCATCAGGCCGTCGCGTGGCGCACGTTGAACTTTCGCGCCACCTGTATCACGCCGTCGAGGCCTTCGATCGAGCGCGTCACTTTCTCCAGATGCTTCATGTCGGCGATCTCGAGCACGAGCTCGGCGGTCGCGCGTCCGTCGTTCGTGCGTGAATCCATCTGCCGGATGTTCGTTTTCAGGCTCGCGACGGTTGCGACGACGCGCGCCAGAATCCCCTGCCGGTCGTCCATCAGCACCTCGAGCTCGACCTGGAACTGTGCCTGCCGCTGATCGGCCCACTCCACCGCGATCTCGCGATCGGGGTTGAACATCAGATTCTTCACGTTCGGACAATTCGCGCTGTGCACGGCGACGCCTTTGCCGCGCGTGACGTATCCGACGATGCGCTCGCCCGGAAGCGGATTGCAGCACTTCGCCAGATAGGTCATCAGATCGTCGTAGCCCTTGACCTTGATCGCCGCCGACGCGCCGGTGAACGGGAAGATTTTTCGGACGGCTTTCTGCAGCACGCCCTCATCTGTCGGCGGCGATTCCTTCTGCTCGTCGCTCATGAAGCGCTCGACGATCGATCGCGGCGACACCTTTCCATACCCGACGTCCGCGTAGAGATCATCGAGGCGCGCCAGTCCGTACTCCGACAGCACGCCGTCGAGCGCGTTCTCCGCAACGAGTTTTCGCCACGCGACCTTGTAGCGCTTCGCTTCCTTCTCCACGAGCTTGCGTCCGAGGTCGATGGAGCGCTGCTTCTGTTCGGTGTTGAGCCAGTGGCGGATCTTGTGACGCGCGCGCGAGGTCACGACCATGTTCACCCACTCGCGCGACGGAGACTGCGTCGGCGCGGTGACGATCTCCACGATGTCGCCGTTGCGCAGCGGAGTCCGGAGCGGAACGAGCTTGCCGTTGACGCGTGCGCCGACGCAGTGATGTCCGACGTCCGTGTGAATGCGGTAGGCGAAATCGAGCGGCGTCGCCCCGCGCGGAAATGCGAAGACGTCGCCCTTCGGCGTGAACGTGTAGACCTCGTCGGGATAGAGATCGATCTTCAGCGAGTGCATGAACACCCGCGGATCCTTGATGTCGTTCTGCCATTCGACGAGCTGGCGCAGCCACAGAAAGTTCTTGTCGTCGGCCTGTGCCCCGACGCGCCCTTCCTTGTATTTCCAGTGCGCGGCGATGCCCTGCTCGGCAATCAGGTCCATGTCTTTCGTGCGGATCTGCACTTCGAAGGGCTGACCCTTCTCCGCGACGACGGTCGTGTGCAGCGATTGATAGAAGTTCGGCTTCGGCATCGCGATGTAGTCCTTGATGCGGCCCGGAACCGGCCTCCACATCTGATGGATGATGCCCAGCGACGCGTAACAATCTTTGATGGTGTTCGTGATGATTCGGAAGCCGATGTAGTCGTACAACTGGCCGATGTCGATCTCCTGCTTCTGCAGCTTCGAAAAGATCGAGTACATCGACTTCACGCGTCCGTTGACGTCGCCGTTGATCTCGTTCTCCCGCAGCTTCGACTGCAGCGTCGATTTGATCTTCTCGACGAGGTTTCCCGACACGGCGAGCTTCTCGCTCACCGCTTTCTGCAGCTCTTCGGACTCACGCGGATGGAGATAGCGGAACGCGAGGTCTTCGAGCTCGCTCTTCACCCGGCCGATGCCGAGGCGGTTGGCGATCGGAGCGTAGATCTCCATGGTCTCCTTGGCGATCGCGATCTGGCGCTCTTCGGGGAGAAACTCGAGCGTCCGCATGTTGTGGAGGCGATCGGCGAGTTTGACCAGCACGACGCGCAGGTCGCTGACCATCGCCAGCAGCATCTTGCGGAACGTCTCCGCCTGCTGCTCTTCCTTCGACACGTATGCGTATCGGGAGATTTTCGTGACGCCGTCGACGAGGTCCGCGACGTCCTCGCCGAACATCTCCTGGAGCCTCTCTTTGGTCGTCAGCGTGTCCTCGAGAACGTCGTGCAGCAGGCCGACGGCGATGGACGTCTCGTCGAGATGGAGGTCGGCCAGCACGTACGCAACATTTAATGGATGCACGAGGTACGGCTCGCCCGAGCTGCGCACCTGCCCTCGATGCTCGCTCGCCGAGAAAATGTAGGCCTTCTGCAGCAGCTCCTCGTCGAAGTCGGGCTTGTAGGACTCGACCTTGTCCAGGATGTCTTCGAAGCGGATCATCGCGAGTGCCGTAACAGGTGGATCATCGTAGCAGTTCCATCCGAGCGGGTAGCGGGTAGCGGGTAGCGGGTGGCGGGTAGCGGGTGATGCGGTGTGGGTAATCCTTGGCGCCCCACCCCCCACCCGCCACCCGCTACCCGCTA
>DATIZY010000318.1:0-5374 GCA_035516895.1 Thermoanaerobaculia bacterium
AGGTCGAGGATCACGAGGTCGTCGCGCTCATGAAGAAAGCAGCGGAGCGAACGGACCTCGTCGCGCATTAACCCTTGACGACCGCTACAGGCCGCAATCGCGCAACTTTCTTGGCGATCCCGGCGCGCTGCACGACATCGACGACTGCATCGATATCCTTGTACGCCTCGGGCGCTTCTTCGACGAGGCCTTTGGTCGATGCCGCTTCGGCGATCACGCCCATCTTCGACAGCCGCTGGCGAAGCTCCGGTCCGCTGATCTCGCGCTTCGCCTGCATGCGCGACATCACGCGGCCGGCGCCGTGGCACGTCGATCCGAACGTCTCGCGCATCGCGCTCTCCAGTCCGACGAGCAGATAGGACGCGGTCCCCATGCTGCCGGGAATGAGCACCGGCTGTCCGGGAAATGCTCGTGTTGCGCCCTTGCGGTGCACAATCACCTTCGCCTTCGCGCCGTCGAGCTGATGTTCCTCGATTTTCGCGATGTTGTGCGCGACGTCGTACACGATCTCGAGAGGTTCGTCTTTGCCGAGCTCCCAACGCCATGCGCGGCGAATGCCGTCGGTGATCATCTGGCGATTGGCGAACGCGAAATTCGCGGCGGCGGCCATCGCCTGCAGATACTGCTGTCCTTCCGGCGAGGAGACCGGTGCGCACGCGAGCTCGCGGTCGGGAATGGTGATCTTGTAGCGCGGCATGCAGCCGGTCATGACGCGAATGAAGTCGGTTGCGACCTGGTGGCCGAGTCCGCGCGAGCCGGTGTGAATCAGCACCACGATCTGTCCCGCCTCGATCTCGAATCGTCTTGCCTCGGCGTCGTCGAGGATTGTGTCGACGACTTCGACCTCGACGAAATGATTGCCGGAACCGATCGTCCCGAGCTGGTCGTGTCCGCGCTCTTTGGCGTGATCGGAGACGAGCTTCGGCTCTGCGCGATCGATGCGCCCGTTCGATTCAATGGCCTTGAGACCGTCCGCGGTGCCGTGACCCAGTTCGACGATCCGGCCCGCGCCTCCTTGCAGCACGCGATCGAGATCGGCGCCTTTGAACACTGATTTCCCGCCGCGGCCCACGCCGGACGGAATCTCGCGAGCAATCGAATGCGCGAGCTTCGGCAGAAAGGGTTTGATCTCCTCGAGCGTCTTGCGCGAACGGAGCAGGCGCACGCCGCAGTTGATGTCGTATCCGATTCCGCCCGGCGAGATGACGCCTTCCTCCGCATCGACCGCAGCCACGCCGCCGATCGGGAAGCCATAGCCTTCATGCACGTCGGGCATCGCGATCGCGTATTTGCGGATGCCGGGAAGGGTGGCCACGTTGACGAGCTGGTCGAGCGAACGATCGCGCACGATCGAATCGAGCATCGCCTCGCTCGTGTACACACGTGCGGGCACGTTCATGTCCCACCGGTATTTGCGCGGGATCTCCCACATCCAGTCGTGGATTTTGATGAGGTCACGTTTTTCCATCAGATATCAAACACCAGCATCGTCGACCAGCGGCCCTCATGCTCGCGCACGTCAGCCTCGTGGTACGTCACGGCTTTCACATCTTCGCCGAACCCGGCGACGGGATGTCCTTCGAGTTCCGCATCGACCGATGTGGAGGTCAAGGATCGAAAGGCCGCACGCGGATAAATCTCGCGCCGGATGTGGCAGCGGGTGAGGACCTCGTTCAAGAAATCAATCAGCAACGCGGTCGAGTCGGGCGCAGCGACGTGAATCTGCACGCGGACTGTTTGCGCACGGATGTATTCCGGCTTTACGAGCTCCATTAGGCCACGCAGCGCGTCAGCAAAAAGCCCCTCCAGCGTTGCTGCGGAGACGCGCATACGGACGTCGGCGGTGTGTTGAACGATCTCGTACAACTTAAATAGGCACCGGCCGCTTGCGCGGCCCGCGTTTGCTCAGAATGAAGCGCTCCGGCGACCGTGCCGGATGGGTTCCTTTCGCCAGCGCGCGCAGCAAATCGGACGTCGTCACGATTCCCGCGACTTTGCCGCGGTCGATCACCAGCAGACAGCCGATGGTCCGTCCCTCCATTTTGCCGGCGGCCTGGCGCAGTGTCGCGCGAGGCGCGATCGTCGCCACGCTGCGCGTCATCACCTCGGAAACGCGCGCATCGTCCCTGCGGTCGGCGAGATCGCGATCGGAGATTACCCCGATGGCTTGATGATTCTCGATGACCACGAGATGGCGAATATCGTTCATTCGCAGTTTCTGGCGTGCGTCTGCAACATCGGCGTCGGGCGCAATGCTCACGATCTGATCGGTCATCACATCCTGAATCCGCATAGGTTCTTTCTCCTTTCACATGGCGCATTCCGCCGGATCGCACTTCGAGCGCGGTCCGTAACGCTCCGGCGTCTCTCCTGCGCCGAGCTCGATCACCTGATTCGCCTCTCTGCCGAAGCAGGCCGAGAAAATCTTCCTCGCAGCGCCGCGCCTGCCGAGCGTTTCCGGTCAGCAGCTCGCCCTCCGCGATCGCGCGCGGCCCGCGCTCGTAGAGCGCTATGGCGCTCGATGACGTTGCGATCCCGCCGCGACGCAGGGCAACCTCAATGGATGTGCGTTTTGTGATGGCCTGCGGTGAAGATGCCCGCCAGGCCCAGCGCGAACATCAGGAACGCAACAATCACGATCGCTTCGGGCCAGTTGAGTGCAATCACGACTTTCCTCCTCAATGCTCCCGACGGAGCGGATGTCCGAGTTTTTTCTCCAGAGCCTCGACATTCAGATGCAGCTTGTCTTTGATGCCTTTCTCGTCTTCGATCGAGATCACCGTCTGAATGTGTCCGCTCTTTCGGCGCGCGTGCTCGTGGCACTCACGCACCACGCGCATGACATCGTCCCACTCGCCTTCGATGCATGTTCCCGACGGCGTGAGCTCGTACGGCAGGCCGGAGCGATCGATGATCTCGACCACTTCGGCGAGCTGCTGCGCGAGATGCGTTCCGGTTCCGATCGGAATGATGGTCAGTTCTGCAAGCATGCGTACCTCCTGCAATGACCCGAAGACTGCTTCGGCTGCTTCACGACGATCAGACTTTGGCGAGCGATTCTGCACGCTTCAGCAGTGCGACGATCGCATCGTCATCGACCGGCTCGAACTCGTCGTACCAGAGTCCGATCGCTTCGAACGGCTCGGGAGTGGCGAGGCAGACGATCTCGTCCACTCCGCCGGCGAAACGCTCGATCGTCGCCGCCGGTCCGACAGGTATCGCGACCACGATGCGCTTTGGCTGCTGCCGGCGAATCGCTTCGATTGCCGCGCGGAGCGTCGATCCGGTGGCCAGGCCGTCATCGATCAGAATGACCGTCTTTCCTCGGCAATCGATCGGCGGGCGGTGACGACGGAAGAGCGCTTCGAGGCGCTCGACCTCTTTTTGCTCGCGCTCCACGGCATCGTCGATCTGAAACGGTGCGATCTTCAGCGTCTCGACCAGTTCGTCATTGATCGCGCGGATGCCGCCCGAGGCGAGTGCACCGATCGTGAGCTTCTTCTGACCGGGCGCGACGAGTTTGCGCACGACGAGAACGTCGAGCGGAAGGTCGAGCGCTTTGGCGACTTCAAAAGCCGTCACGACGCCGCCTCGTGCGAGTCCAACGACGATCGCCGTCGGATCTTCGGCGCGATGACAAAGAAGCGCCGCGAGGCGCTTGCCTCCTTCGGCGCGATTGCGAAAATGAATTTCCTTACTCATGCGGAGCCTCCGAGAGCGGATGTCCCACCGGCATCAGAATCAGCGGCACCTCGAAGCGGCCGAGGCCGAGGAGTTTGCGGACGCTGTCGTCGCTGAACGCGCCGGCGACCACAGTGCCGAGCCGCATCGACACGGCTTGCAGCGCCAGATTCTCCGCCGCGCATCCCGCTTCGATAAACACGTAGCGGTCGGCACGTGGGCCGTATTTCATTGCGGTGCGCTGCGGGACTGCCGCGATGACGATCACCGCGGCTGCATTGGCGATCGACTCCTGATCGAACGCGGCGTGCGATAGCGCCTTGCGTTGATCGCCCTCGGTGACGGCTTCGATGCGCTGCGAAGTGGGGATGTAGTGATAGATGCCCGCGGGAATGGATGCGACGCGCGCGGCGACAACGTAGAGTTCGAGGGGGTAGAGCGCTCCCGCGGAAGGGGCGGTGCGCTTTCCATCCGCGCTCGTGATTCCCTGCGCCGCCCATAGAAGCTGCGAGAGCTCCTGCGCGGTAATCGCGGACGGATTGAACTCCCGAACCGACCGCCGTCGCTTCAAGGCCTCGGCGACCGCGATTCGACCGCCGATCGCCGGCGCCGGCAGTGGAATGGAGGGCGCTGCGAGGACACCGCTCACGACCAGCGCTCCGATCACAGCCACGTCCTGAATTTCGGCGATGTCTTTTTGGGCACATGCCCCGTCAGCTTCGGGAACATGACACCAGACGCGAGCTCCTCGGTCATGATCGCCAGATCGGTCGCCGAGACGATCCCGACGATGTGTCCTTCATTGTCGACCACCAGCAGACGCCGCACATGGCGCTTCTTCATGACTGCTTCCGCCGCCTCGGCGTGCTGATCGGCGGCGATCGTGGCGACGCGGCGCGTCATCACGTCGGAGGCCTTCAATGCCTGCGGATTGATACCGCGAGCAACGGCGCGGCAAACGATGTCGCGATCGGTGACGATGCCGGCGATGCGGCCATTGTCGACGATTGGAATGGCGCCACAGCGATTCTCGGTCATCAGCGCCGCGACTTTCTGCAGCGGCGTTTCGGGAGTGGCGCAGATTGGTTCGGCTGTCATCACCTCGCGGACTTGCATGGCGAATCCTTTCATCCGGCCAGCGCCGGTTGATCGATGAGAATCTGAAGGCCGCCATCGATCAGCGCTGTCTTCGTTCCGAGGGCGCTGCAGGCCTGTTGCATGCGGGCGACGATTGCGTTGCGTTCCTCTCCCTCGGCGAGATCGACGCGCGCGAAGTTCAGGCGGACAGGCGCCACGCGAACGCGTTCGATCCACCCGCCGGCGACATCGATCAGAAAAATGAAGGGCCAGTCGTTGCGGAGGACTTCATCGACCGCGTAATCGTCAATGAAATCGCCGGTATCGTAGAAGATCGGCCGCTCGCGGTAGATCTCAATGCCCTGGAAAAGATGCGCCGAATGGCCGTGAATCACATCAAATCCGGCATCGATCGCGGCGTGCGCGAATTCGCGAAAGACATGCGGCGGTTCGGTGACCATGTTCGGTCCCCAGTGCAGCGAGAGAACGGCGATGTCGGCGCCAAAGCTGTGGCACGCCGCGGCCATCGGGAAGAGAATTGCGGCGGGATTCTTCTCTGCTTCAATGTCGAGAAAGTTCGTGCCGGCGCGCTGCGAAGTCGCCGCGAACGGTGGCT
>DATIZY010000319.1:0-5907 GCA_035516895.1 Thermoanaerobaculia bacterium
TGTCGGTTGTCGGTTGTCGGTTGTCGATTGTCGATTGTCGATTGTCGTTGTCGATTGTCAGTTGTCGGTTGTCAATTGTCAGTTGGAACTTGTGTGGTGTTGGTTGTGCGTTGTCGGTCGTCAGGCAGGGTGGGTGTCTCCTGACAACTGACCACTGACAACTGACAACGCGAGCGAAGCGAGCTAGAAGTGACAACGCGAGCGAAGCGAGCTAGAAGGCGTTGAGGATGTACTCGAGCGGATTCACCGGCACGTTGTTCAACCGCACTTCGTAGTGGAGGTGAGGGCCGGTGGAGCGGCCGGTCGAGCCGACGTAGCCGATGACGTCGCCGCGCTTCACGTGATCGCCGGGCTTCACTGCGAAGGCCGACAAATGACCGTAGCGCGTCGAGTAGCCGTAGCCGTGCGAGATGTAGATGACGTTGCCGTATCCGTTCGCCCATTCTGCTTTGACGACGATCCCGTCCGCGGGCGCGCGCACGGGCTGGCCGATGGCCGACGAAATGTCGATGGCGTTGTGCGTTCCCGGCTCGCCGGTGAACGGATCCTGACGGCTGCCGAAGCCGTCGGTGAGAATGCCGTGGACGGGTGCGATCGACGGCGTCGAGGAAAGCAGCAGCGACTGCGCCGTGAACTTCTGCTCGAGGAGGCCGAGGTCTTTCTCGATGCGGTGCGAGCGGAAGCTCATCTTGTCGAGATCGTCGCGATACGGATTGTCGCCGAGGTCCGCGGGACGGAGACCGCCGACGCCGCCGCCCTGATTGCCCTCGTCGAGCGAGCTGATGCCGGCGATGATGGCCAGCTTGCGCGTGCGGTCCTCGACGGTGTGCAGCTGGGTGCGGAGCGACTCGACCGATTTGCTGAACTGCTCGTTCGCGCTCTGCAGCTCGCGGTTTTCGCGGCGCAGGTTCGAGAGTTCATGGGTCTGTGAAAGCGATGTGAAGTACTGGACCGAAAAGAACGTCGAGAGACAGAGCGACGAGGTCAGGACCGAGAGAACCGAGAAGAGGAGCCGGTGAGACACCTTCAACTTCCGAAATTTGGCCCGCGCGTGCGGGACAAAAATGATCGTTGAATAACGCTTGTCCATTCCTGCTCCCTGGTGAATCCGGATTTTTTGGGCCGTTGGAGTGGCCATTGTTAATGGGGAGGGGGGTTGTGTCAAGCTTGTAAATCACAGTAGCGGAAGCACTTCCGCGCGGTTTTTATGCGATAACGCCATATTCGGGGTGGAAGTGCGTAATTTTGCGTATTCGTCCCGCGCGCTGCATGGTATTCTCACGCGCCCGAAAAAAGCGCTTCGCGCGTTGTCAGTTGTCAGAGGTCAGTGCCGCATCGAACGGACAGCTGACGACCGACAACGCGAGCGGCCGAAGGCCGCGAGCTAAAAAGGATGAACGTCAAGAAACGCCTCCTCGATGGCGCGCGCATGAACCGCGCGATCCGCAGAATGGCCATCGAGATCGTCGAGAAGAACCGCGGGACGACGGACCTGATCGTCGTCGGAATTCGCAGCCGCGGCGTTCCGATCGGCGAGCGCATCGCGAAAGAGATCGAGGAGATGGAAGGGCATCCGATTCCCTTCGGGATCCTCGACATCACGCTCTACCGCGACGATCTGACGACGATCGCGCCGCAGCCGGTGGTCAAGCCGACCAAACTCCCCGAGCCGATCGACGACAAGGTCGTGGTGCTCGTCGATGATGTGCTCTATACGGGCCGCACGGTCCGCGCGGCGCTCGATGCGCTGATCGATTTCGGCCGACCGCGCGCCGTGATGCTCGCCGTGCTCATCGATCGGGGCCATCGCGAGCTGCCGATTCACGCCGACGTCATCGGCAAAACAGTCCCGACGGACGCCGATGAGGTGATCAAGGTTCGCATGGCCGAACTGGACGGTGAAGACGAAGTGCTCATCATGGAGAAGTAGGGACCGGATACCGGTTGCCGGTTGCCGGTGAGGAACCGGTAACCGGGAACCGGCAACCGGCAACATGCGAACCCAGACTTCCGCACTCCGCTCGAAAGACCTGTTAGGCATCGAGCAACTCGCTCCCGACGAAATCAATCTCATCCTCGACACCGCCGAAGGCTTCAAGGAAGTCTCCGAGCGGCCGGTCAAGAAGGTTCCCGCCCTCCGCGGGCAGCTGGTGATCAACCTTTTCATGGAAGCGTCGACGCGCACGCGCGTCTCGTTCGAGATCGCCGAGAAACGCCTCTCCGCCGACACGCTGAATTTCTCCGCCTCGGGATCGTCGGTGGAAAAAGGGGAGACCCTCATCGACACCGCGGAGAACCTGATGGCCATGGCGCCGGACATGATCGTCATCCGTCACAAGCATCCGGGCGCGCCGAAGATGCTCGCCGACCGTCTGCCTGCATCGATCATCAACGCCGGCGACGGCGCGCACGAGCATCCGACGCAGGCCCTCCTCGATGCCTTCACCATCCGCGAGCGCCTCGGCCGGCTGCACGGGGTCAGCGTCTCGATCATCGGCGACATCGCGCATTCGCGCGTCGTCCGCTCGAACATTCACCTGCTGACGAAGATGAAAGCGAGCGTCACGGTCGCCGGACCGCCGACGCTGATTCCGGCGGAGATCGAGAAGCTCGGCGTCCGCGTGGTGCACTCGATCGCCGAAGCGATCGAGGGCGCGGATGTGATCATGATGCTGCGAATCCAGCTGGAGCGGCAGGGTAAGCTGAGTTTCCCGTCGCTGCGCGAGTACTACAACACGTTCGGTCTGACGCCCGGGCGGCTGCGCAGCGCGAAGGAAGGCGTGATCGTGATGCATCCCGGCCCGATGAACCGCGGTGTGGAGATCGCTTCCGACGTCGCGGATGGGCCGTGGTCGGTCATCCTCGACCAGGTCACCAACGGCGTCGCGGTTCGCATGGCGGTTTTGTACCTGCTGGGAGGCGCACATGCGGAGTAGAGAATTGCGAATTTCGAATTTCGAATGGAGAAGAGACCGGTATCGTTCCTTCGTCATTCTTCATTCGAAATTCGAAATTCATTGACGTATGACTCTTCTCATCCAAAACGCCCGCGTGATCGATCCGTCGCGAGAGTTCGACGGCAAGGCCGATCTGCTGATCGAGAACGGCGTCGTCGCGGAGGTCGGCAAGCGCGTGCGCGGCGGCGGCGATGTGCTCGCCGCCGCCGGGCTCGTCGTCGTTCCCGGCTTCATCGATCTGCACACGCATCTTCGCGAGCCGGGGCACGAGCACAAGGAGACGATCGCCACCGGCACGCGCGCCGCGGTCGCCGGAGGCTATACGGCCGTCTGCGCGATGGCGAATACGGAGCCGCCGAACGACGAGCGCGCCGTGACGGAAATGATCATCGCCGAGGCGGCGCGCAACGGCGCGTGCCGGGTGTATCCGATCGGTGCGGTGAGCCGCGGACTCAAAGGCGAGGAGCTCGCCGAATTCGCCGATCTTCGCGCCGCCGGCTGCGTCGCGCTCAGCGACGACGGAAAACCGGTCGCGAACGCGCAGCTGATGCGCCGCGCGCTCGAATACGCGTCGATGCTGCAGATGCCGGTCGTCGCGCACGAAGAGGACCTCCATCTGCGCGAGGGCGGTGTCATGCACGAGGGCTTCTACTCCACGCTCCTCGGCATGTCGGGAATTCCGGCTGCGTCGGAGGAGACGATGGTCGCGCGCGACGCGATCCTCGCGCAGATGACGGGCGCGCATCTGCACATCGCGCATCTGTCGACGGCCGGCGCCGTCGATGCGGTGCGCAACGCCAGGCGCGCCGGCGTGCACGTCACCTGCGAGGTCACGCCGCATCACCTCGCGCTCACCGACGAAGCCGTGCAGTCCTTCTCCACGAACCTGAAAATGAATCCGCCGCTGCGATCGGAGGAGCATCGCCGCGCCGTCATCGATGCGATCGCCGACGGGACCGTCGATGTCATTGCCACCGATCACGCGCCGCACCACTTCGACGAGAAAAACGTCGAGTTCGATCTCGCGCCG
Organism: Thermoanaerobaculia bacterium; assembly: GCA_035516895.1. Lineage (GTDB taxonomy): Bacteria > Acidobacteriota > Thermoanaerobaculia > Gp7-AA8 > Gp7-AA8 > Gp7-AA10. The sequence continues at coordinate 3,988 of DATIZY010000319.1, forward strand.
TTCGGCGTCATCGGGCTCGAGACCGCGTTTTCCGTCTGCTACGAGCGCCTCGTGCGGCGGCGTGTCATCGATTTGCCGAGGCTCATCGAGCTCATGTCCACCGCTCCGGCGCGCGTGTTCAATCTCCCCGGCGGCACGCTGCGTCCAGGCGCGCCTGCCGACATCGCGCTGCTCAACCTCAACGAACGCTTTCAGGTGACGAACACGTTCGCATCGAAGGCATCGAATTCACCGTTCATCGGCGAGACGATGCAGGGTCGCGTCGTCGTGACGATCGTCGGCGGTGTTCTGCAATACGATCTGCGCGCGCCGGCTCCGCTGCCGCGGGCGCGAAAACGCAAACAGCGGCGAAAAAGATGAAACGCGTCGTCATCGTCGACGACTCTCCCTCGTTCTGCGAGCTGTGGTGCGGATTCCTTGGCGAACGCTACGGCGAAACGTGCCGCGTCGAGGCGTACGAGCATCCATACGATGCGCTGCCGAAGATCGACGACACGATCGACCTGCTGATCGTCGATCTCGAGATGCCGGGGATGGACGGGAAGAAGTTCGTCGATTACGCGCGGCAAAAAGGTGTGCCCGCGAAGCGCATCGTCGTGACCTCCTCGCATTCCGCCGACGAGCTCCACGAGCGCTTCCGGATCGGCGAAACCATCGCTGTCGTCAACAAGACCGATCCGAAGCAGCAGGAGGCGTTTCTCATGATTTTGGACAGCGTCATGCGGAGGTAGCCAGGGGATTTCACGGATCCCGCGCGTGTCTCAATTTCTGTGACGCGCGACTCGGGACGCGGGACGCCGGGACCGTATAATTGTTCCGTGACTGTCCAAACGCCCGTGACACCGGCGGGGGCGGAGAGCAAGCCGGCTTTTTCGCTCAACGACCTGCTGATTTACATGGCCAAGCAGGAAGCGTCGGATCTTCACCTCAAGCCGATGCGGCCGCCGCTGGTGCGCATCCGCGGCAAGCTGGTGCCGATCAAGACCGATCCGCTCAAGCCGTCGGACCTCGAAAAGATGCTGCTGCCGATCCTCAACGGTCCGCAGCGCGAGAAGTTCGATTCGTTCCAGTCGGTCGACTTCGGCTACGGCGTTCCGGGCGTTGCGCGCTTCCGCGCGAACCTCTACATGCAGCGCGGTACGGTGGGCGCGGTGTTCCGCCGCATTCCGATCCAGATCATGGCCATCGACGCTCTGGAGCTGCCGAGGGGTGTGAAGGATCTGGCGAATCTGCCGGACGGGCTCGTGTTGGTCACGGGGCCGACCGGCTCCGGAAAATCGACGACGCTGGCCGCGATGATCTCCTACATCGCCGAAAACGAGCCGCTGCACATCGTGACGATCGAGGACCCGATCGAGTTCCTTTTCATCGACAAGGTCGCCGCGATCTCACAGCGCGAAGTCGGCACCGACACGCCGAACTTCCGCGAAGCGCTGCGCAACGCGATGCGCCAGGACCCGGATGTGATCATGGTCGGCGAGATGCGCGACGTGGAGACCATCGGCACGGTTCTCACGGCGGCCGAGACCGGCCACCTCGTCTTCTCCACGCTGCATACGAACAACGCGGCGCAGACGATCGACCGCGTGATCGACGCCTTTCCGGTCGACCAGCACAAACAGATCCGCAGTCAGCTCTCGCTCGTGCTGCGCGGAATCATCTCGCTCAAGCTGGTCAAGACGAAGGAAGGGAAGCTGACGGCGGCCGTCGAGATCCTGAAGAACACGCCGCAGGTCGCCAAGATGATCGAGGACGGCCACACGAAAGACATCCTCGATGCGATGGAGTCGTCGGTCGGCGTCTTCCGCATGCAGTCGATGAACCAGTCGCTGATCGCGCTCCTCGTGCATCAGAAGATCACGTACGAGGACGCGATGACGCTGGCGAGCGATCCCGACGACCTCTCGCTCAAATTGCGCA